>CAZUZM010000054.1:6906-10944 GCA_964624615.1 uncultured Anaerolineaceae bacterium | reverse complement strand
AAATACATCGAAACCAAAGACGCCAAAGACTATGATGCCAACATCCAACTCTTCATTGATGAAGGTTATGATGTCATCGTGACGGTCGGTTTCGCCTTAGGACAAGCCACCATCGATGCTGCGAAGGCGAACCCCGAAGTCATGTTCATTGGTGTGGACCAATTCCAAGGTGAAGAAACACCTGGTGTTGCTGGTTTGATCTTTGACGAAGCCTTATCCGGTCTTTTGGCTGGTGTGTTGGCTGCAAAAGTGACCAAGAGCAACGTCATTGCTGCTGTTTTGGGTACCGACCTGGTTCCTCCCGTGGTCAACTTTAACCGTGGTTACGCTGCGGGTGCCAAATGGGTGAACCCTGATATCAAAGTCATTTCCACCTACCATCCCGGTGGCATGGACGTGGCTTTCACCGATCCCGAGTGGGGTGCCTCAACCGCTAAGCAAGCCATCGAACAAGGCGCTGATGTGATCTTTGGCGCTGGTGGCAAAACCGGTAATGGTGCGCTCATCGAAACCGCCGAACACGAAGGTTTGTTCTGCATCGGTGTTGACACCGACCAATGGCTGACCGTTCCCGAAGCCCACAAGTGTTTGATCTCCTCTGCAACGAAAGATATCAAAATTTCTGTCGTTGAATTGATTAAACTGGCTTACGAAGGTAAATTCCCCTCTGGCAACTACGTTGGTGGCTCATCCTTAGCGCCATTCCATGATTTTGATAGCATTGTGACTGACGAAATCAAAGCCAAGCTCGAAGAAGTCAAAGGCGTTTACGAAGCCGGTAAGATTGAACTTCCTGAGAAGTAGTCTAACTATCCGCTGTCAATAACAGCTCAAATGAGGTGACGCCCAAGGCGTCACCTCATTACAATGTAAGATTGGAGGTAATCCAGCGTGGAAGTCGAAACACCCTCCCAAAATAACTGGTTACAAAAAATTTGGTTTTCCATCCGTATCCCCTTTTTAGCTATTATCCTGGCACTGCTGGTTGGTGCGATTGTGCTGATGATTTCCGGTGCAAACCCACTCGAAGCCTACTCCCACCTTTTTTTAGGCGCATTTGGTTCGGTAAAAAATCTGCAACGTGTGCTCGAAAAGGCGACCCCTCTCATTTTTTCAGGTCTTGCGGTTGCATTAGGTTTTAAGGCGGGGCTTTTTAATATTGGTGCCCAAGGACAGTTGCTGCTTGGAGCGATTACTGCCGGCTTTGTTGGTTTTGCCGCCAAAGGACTTCCGGCAACTATTCACATTCCTTTAGCCCTGTTAGCAGGTACCGTGGCTGGCGCTTTGTTTGGTGCTATTCCGGGTTTGTTGCGCGCTTTTTCAGGGGCACACGAAGTCATCACCACCATCATGCTCAACTATATTGCCATCAACATCACCGATTATCTTTCTGATGGGCCATGGAAGGATCCCTCACCGGGCAATATTATTTCGCGATTGCCAGCGATTGAGGCTTCGGCGAAAATTCCAGCCATCGGACCTGTGCCAGTTGGTTTTATCATTGCTATTTTGATTGCCATACTGATTTGGTTTGTGATTAACCGCACCACGTTTGGCTTTGAAATCAATTCTGTGGGTCTTAATCCCCACGCTTCAAAATATGCCGGAATGCGCACCAAGGCGTTGGTGGTGGCGGCGTTGATGGTGAGTGGTGCCTTGGCAGGCATGGGTGGCGCTGTTGAAACCTTGGGCGTTGTAGGACGCTATCAGCCAGGCTTCAACACCGGCATCGGTTTTGATGGCATAACCGTTGCTCTTTTGGCACGCAATAATCCGATTGCGGTCATTGCTTCGTCGCTTCTTTTGGGTGCGATGAAGGGTGGGGCAAACACCATGCAATTCAAAGCGAATGTGCCTAATGAAATTATTGACATCATTCAAGGAACCATGTTGCTGTTTGTAACCGCGGAAATGGTCGTGCGCTGGATCTTTAGACTTCGCAAGCGGCAAGAGACAGAGATTACCGTCACCGCAGGATGGGGGCAAAAATGATCGCAGAAAACGTAAATAATAAAAGCCTCAAAAACATCAACTGGAAGCTCTGGCGTTCCTTTATCCTTGGTGTTTTGGTCATCGCGGCAATTATCTTCTTTAACGCACGTAATCCTGGTGAAACCCGCGCCGTGCTTACGTCGACCTTGAGATATGCAGTGCCACTCATCCTTGGCGCTTTGTGCGGTATCTTTTGTGAGCGAGCTGGCATTGTCAATATCGGTATTGAAGGTCAAATGCTTCTCGCCGCTTTTACATCTTACATGACCAATGTGTGGACTGGGAACCTCTTCCTGGCGCTCATTGTCGGCATGCTTACCGCGGCGTTGGCTGGTCTTTTCCTGGCATTCCTTTCGATTAAGTTTAAGCTCAATCAGGTGATTGGTGGCACAGTCATCAATATCCTGGCGGCTGGCATTACCGGCTATTTTTACCAGGTTGGCATGACCACGAAGGGGAAGCTTGCCAGTATTCCTCTGGGACCCTTGGCGGATATACCCATCATCGGACCGGTGCTTTTTAATAATCCACCGATTACGTATATCGCTATTGTTCTGGTGATTGTTGCGCAGGTGGTTCTTTTTCACACGCGTTGGGGGTTGCGTACGCGCGCGGTGGGTGAGCATCCGCGTGCGGCAGATACCGTTGGTGTGGATGTCATTAAGCTTCGCTATTGGAACGTTGTGATCGGTGGCTTGATGGCTGGATTGGCGGGTGCCTTTTTGACCCTGGAAGGCGTCGGTCTCTTTGAGCGAGGCATGACCAACGGCCGCGGCTTTATCGCCCTGGCGGTGATGATTTTTGGCAAGTGGAACCCATTGCTTTCTGCACTGGCTGCGCTTCTGTTTGGCTTTGCCAACGCAATGCAGACGCAGCTTCAGTTCATGGGAATCCAAATTGCGCATCAGTTTGTTGGCATGATCCCATACTTGATGACCATCATCGTTGTTTCGGGCTTTGTGGGCAGGTCCCGTGCGCCGGCGGCTGAAGGTATTCCCTACGAGAAGGAGTGAGCATGGAAACACAAAAAAATCTTGAAACTGCCTCTCCTGAGAAGAGTTCTCTGATCCTTGAAGCAAGGCATATCAGCAAAAGCTTCCCGGGCACACTGGCAAATGAAGACGTGAGCCTCCAGCTGCATCGTGGTGAAGTCTTGGCTTTGTTGGGTGAGAACGGCGCCGGAAAATCAACCCTGATGAACGTCATTTATGGGCTTTATAGCCAGGACAAGGGCGAAATCTTCCTCAATGGCGAACCCTATGCCATTAATAATCCGCATGACGCAATCCGCGCTGGTATCGGCATGGTGCACCAACATTTTATGCTGGTGCCGGTGTTTACCGTGCTTGAAAACGTGATGTTGGGTGAAGAATCGACCTTTGGTCCTTTCCTAAATAAAAAGGCAGCCGAGAAGAAATTGCGAGAGCTTTCTGAAAGCTTTGGCTTGGATGTCGATCCGCATGCGGTTATTGAAGAGTTGCCGGTCGGTTTGCAACAACGTGTTGAAATTCTTAAAGCGCTGTATCGTGAAGTTGAAATTCTCATCCTGGATGAACCCACCGCAGTTCTGACGCCTCAAGAAGCTGAGGAATTGTTTAAGATTATGCGCCGTTTGACCGAACGTGGCGTTTCGATTGTCTTTATTACCCATAAACTCAAAGAGGTTCTGGAAATCGCAGACCATATTGTCATCATGCGCCGTGGCAGGGTGGTGGATACCACCACACCAGCTGAAGTCGATGAACACCGTCTGGCGAGTTTGATGGTCGGACGGGACGTTATCCTTGAAGTGAACAAGGCTGAAGCGAATCCAGGTGCGGACGTTTTGGAGGTCAAAAACCTGAACATCCAGGATAGTAACCGCTTGCATAGTGTGCGCAATGTCTCTTTGACGGTGCGAGCCGGCGAAGTTTTGGGCATTGCTGGCGTTCAAGGCAACGGCCAAAGTGAGCTCATCGAGGCGATTACAGGTTTGCGGCGCTACAATAGTGGTGAGGTTTGGATGGAAGGCAAGCGCATGCCACAGGAAAAACCCCGCCAAATGGT
>CAZUZM010000054.1:0-6806 GCA_964624615.1 uncultured Anaerolineaceae bacterium | reverse complement strand
AATCAGCAAAAGGTGATTGTGGGTCGCGAGCTCAGCCGTGATGTTTCCTTGGTTATTGCCAACCAGCCCACGCGTGGGCTGGATGTTGGCTCGATTGAATATATCCATCAAACCCTGATTGATATGCGCGATGCCGGCGTGGGTGTCTTATTGGTTTCATCTGAGCTGGATGAGATTATGTCGGTCAGCGACCGTATTGCTGTGATGTATCGCGGCGAAATCGTGGCGGTATTGGATGCCAAAGAGGCTGACAAGGAGCATATTGGCTTACTCATGGCAGGGCACGTTTAATTTTACAAAAAAAAGAGTTACCGAAGCGCTCCTCTGGGAGCGCTATTTTTTTTTACCCAAACCTTACATTATCTATAGTTACCTTACCGATAAAAGCGGTATGATAAACGTGCTAAGGAGAAAACTATGTCTAAAATTATTGTTAATCACATTTCAAAACGCTTTGGCAAGACCCAAGCCGTGCGTGACATTTCATTTGAGGTTCACGCTGGCGAAATTTTTGGTCTTTTAGGACCTAATGGCTGCGGTAAAACGACCAGCATTCGCATTATTCTCGATATTTATCAACCGGATAGTGGTTCTGCTGAAGTGCTCGGTGGCCCGATGACCGCAGAAAAGAAAGCCAAAATCGGCTATCTTCCTGAGGAGCGAGGTCTTTATCAAGATGTGCCCTTGGAACGCTGTTTAACCTATTTAGCGAGCCTCAAAGGGATGTCTGACGAAGCGATCAAAGCCAAACTGCCGGTGTATCTCGAAAAGTTCGATTTAACCGCACATGCCAAAAAGAAGGCTAAAGAGCTTTCTAAAGGTATGCAACAAAAAGGACAGCTCATCGCTACGCTGATGCACGACCCAGAGGTGATTTTCATCGACGAGCCCTTTACGGCGCTGGATCCCATCAACACCCAGTTGGTGAAGGATGTGCTTGAAGAGGAACGCCAAAAAGGAAAAGCCATCATCATGTGTACACACCAGATGAGCCAGGTGGAGTCTTTGTGTGATCGGTTGGTTTTGGTGGACCAAGGGCGGGTTTTGCTGATGGGTAGCCTGGAAGAAATCAACGAGCGTTTCAAAACCAATGAAGTGCTGGTCAAAGCCTTAGCGCCTTTGCCGGAAAAACTTAATGGGGTCAAATCGATCTTGCCCATGAACGGCACCATCAAACTGACGCCCGAAGCGGGTGTTCAGCCCAGCCAGCTGTTGGCGTTGTTGGTGGAGCAAGGTGTTGCATTAGAGAGTTACAAGGTGTTAGTACCTTCTCTGGATGAGATTTTCATTCGCGTTGTTGAAGAGGGGAAGCAAAAAAATGAATAACATCATGAAAGTCGCGAAGAATGAGTATACCCAGCACGTTTTCACCAAAAAGTTTTGGGTAGCCTTATTGGGTGTGCCTTTGATTTTTGTTGTTTTTAGCGCTGTGTCTGCGCTCATGAGTTTTAAGGCCATGGACACGCGCCCTATAGGCATTGTGGATCAAGCAGGCATCATTACCAAGATGCAGGACCGGACGGGTAAGGGCGGTTTTTTTGATGATAGCCTGGAATTTAGGGTGTTTAAGGAATTGGAAGCTCCAAAGGAAGCTACAAAAGCAAAAGTGTTACAAGGCTTTGTGGTTATTCCTCAGGACTATTCGAACCATTACACTTTAACATGGTATGGCAACAAACAAATGACACCCGATACTCAAAAAGCATTGCGTGAGTTTATTGGTGAGAACTTGATGGCTGGCTCTGAAATTCCCCATATTGAAAGAATCATGGGAGGAAGCGTCGTTCACATTGAGTCTCTGGATGGCAGTGTGCACAGCAGTGGGAACTCTTGGCAACGCATTATCATTCCGATCATCATCGGCTTGTTTTATTTTGCGCTGGTGATGGGTAGTGGAAACTACCTTTTGCAGTCCCTGGTAGGGGAAAAGGAAAATCGCACGATTGAAATCCTTTTAACGTCTATCACACCAAATCAGATGATGGCAGGCAAAATTATTGGAAACATTGGCGTGGCGATTACACAATTGGTGGTCTGGGTTGGCATTGTGCTGATTAGTTTGCTGGCTTTTAGGTCTAAACTACCGTTTTTGAGCACCATTGACCTCTCTTGGAGCGCTTTGGGTATCAATCTTGTGTTCCTGATGGTCTCATTCGTCTTTACAGCGTCATTGATGGCAATTTTAGGCGCAACCATGACCGAGACTCAGGAAGCCCAAGCGGTCATGAGTTTGATGGTCTTTCCGGTCATCATCCCCTTTTACTTCTTTACGGTGATAATGAACGCACCAAACGGACTTTTTGCAAGGGTTTTGAGCTTCATTCCCTTTAGCAATCCGTTAACTATGGGCTTGCGTATGGCATTTACCCGGGTTGCTGTATGGGAAATCCTATTGGATCTGGTGGTCCAAATAGCGCTTGCTGGTATTGCGCTTTGGTTGGCAGGTAAAGCTTTTAGGGTGGGCATGCTTCAGTTTTCCAAAAAAGTTTCCTTGATTAGTTTACTCAAAAAGGAGGCGGAAAATGCCTAAAACTTCAGGAAATATATGGAACGTTTTGAAGTATGAGTTTTTGACCCTTGTTAAACGCAGGTCCTTCATTCTCAGTTTAATTCTGGTCCCTCTCATCCCAATGCTTATTATTGGCGGTCTCAAACTTTTGCAAAATAAAGACGTACCAAGCATTCAAGAGGTCTTTAATAAAGAATTGGCGAACCCATTGCCCTTTGGCATTGTGGATGAAAGCGGATTGATAAAGCAGTATCCTGAATGGTCGAAAATGCGGTTTGTCTCCATGGCGAATGAAGCAGAAGCGCGCCAGAAAACTTCCGAAGGTGAATTGCAAGGTTTTTACCGAATCTCCAAAGACTATTTGGCAAGTGGCAGTGTGACTTTAATAAAGCCAGAAGTCAATATGGTTAGCGAATTTGCAGAAACAACGTCTTTGAATGAGCTCATCAAGTTCAATTTGATTGGTGGAGATGAACAACTTTATACAAAGATGACCAACCCAATGGATGTTATCACCGAGTACCTGGACATCGAAAAAGCCGATACGCGAGATCAAGCCAGTGGCGCAACCTTCGGCGTGCCCTTCGCGATTGCCTTTTTATTCTACATGCTTATTATCATCAGCTCAAACCAAATGCTGAGCGCGATTTCCAAAGAAAAAGAAAACCGCATGATTGAGGTCTTGCTTTCTTCAACCAAACCGATGGACCTCTTCCTGGGTAAGATTTTTGCGCGTGGGTTAGCCACATTGCTTCAAGCGGCTGTCTGGCTAGGCACAATTGTGTTGTTCTCAAAGCTGAGTGCAAATACCTCAGTTCTACCTTTTGAACTCAACTTGTCACCAGCTTTGTTATTGTTGGGTTTGCCCAGTTTTATCATTGGCTTCTTGCTATTTGGAAGCCTGTTGGCCGGAATAGGTGCTATGGTAAAAAATACACGTGAAGGCAGCCAATATACAATGATCGTGAATGCACCTTTGATTATGGCGTATGTTAGCATTAGCCAGATTATTTCCTCCCCAACAAGCCCATTAACCACGTTCTTAACCTTGTTTCCATTAACCTCCCCCATTGTTCTTCCTACAAGAATCGCGATAGGCATCCTGCCTGCTTGGCAAACAGTTGCCTCTTTAGCCATCCTGTTGATTACCACGCTGTTTGTGATGCGTGGCGTCGCACACTTGTTCAGTTCTCAAATCCTGCTTTCCGGCGAAAAATTCAACCTGAAGACATTCTTTAGAACCTTGGCATTAGGAAAATAATCAACCGACCCTTTTTGGATTGCTTCTTGCAACATTAATCGTCACAGATCTCTCTCGAGAGTTCTGTGACGATTTAATGAACTTGGAGGACGCATGAAAACGCGAAAGTGGATTGGGGTCTGTTTGTTGTTATGCCTTTTTGTATTAAGTGCTTGCAAACCGAAAAATGAGAGTGGAACGCCTACGGACGTTTTGGATGGTATCCGGACGGTTGCAGCGCGTACCATTGAAGCCCTTACGACACAAATGTTGCAAACGTCGGAAGCTCAGCAAACTGAAAGCACGCCTCCTCCGGCTGAAGTGACTCAGCCAATAGAAGTCACCGAGGAGCCCGAACCAGGCGTCTCGACGGCTGATTTTGCGCAGACGCCGGTTCAGTCACCAACGGATACGCCAACCAGTCCCGAAAAACCTTGTGATTTGGCTGCGTTTGTTGGCGAAACCTTGCCGGATGGCAGCCAACTTTACCCGGGCACCATGTTTACCAAGACCTGGACCTTGCGCAATGAAGGCAGTTGTACCTGGACGCCAGATTATGCGGTCGTTTTTATGAATGGCGATTCGATGTCCGTGCCGGCGGCTGTTAAGATCGGTGAAAAAGAGGTTAAGCCTGGTGAGACGATTGAAGTTTCCGTGCCCTTGATTGCACCAATAGCTGGTGGAAACTATCGGGCGGATTTCAAACTGCGCAATGCCGCGGGTGTTTTGTTCGCTTTTAAGAACCCAGAGCAGACTTTTTGGGCTGATATCAAAGTTGTTGAAGGCATCATTCACCTGGCAAACAGCTATTGTGGCGCAACATGGACCAATCATGTGGGCAAAATGCATTGTCCTGGCTTACCCACCGATGCCGGCGGCTATGCCTATTCCGATAACGCGCCGAAACTTGAAACTGGCGCAATTGACGATGAACCGACCCTCTGGCTTGGACTGTCTGGTGGACAAGACGCCTTTGTGATGGGTGTTTTCCCTGCGATGCGCATACCAGAAAATGCCCAATTTACAAGCGTTTTGGGTTGTGCCCACGGGATGACACAATGTCGTGTCAAGTTTGTTTTGGCCTATCAAGAAGGCGAAGGACCTCTACAGCAGTTGGGTAGTTGGGACGAAGAATACGATGGCCAGCTACAGCATATTGGCTTGGATTTAAGTAGCCTGGGTGGCCGTACGGTCAAGATTGTGCTCATCGTGCGTCCGATGGATTCTTCAGTTGATGGTAGAATTCATTTGTTAGAACCTGTGATTAAACCCTAGTTTTATCAGGCGGTTTTACTGTAATGGAGTAGCGATGAAAAAGATACAAAGAATGATTTTGATTGTCATGAGTTTCGTTTTGCTTATGGCTCTTCTGAGCGCTTGCGCTAAAAAGAATGAACAAGAAGAACTTAATAACATTGCAACCTCGGTTGTCGAAACATTGGATATGGGCCTAACCCGCACTGCGATTGCGCGTCCGAGTGATACCCCTGTGCCGACGCCAACCATGATGCCAACCAATACCATGCCCGTTTTGCCTACCCAACCACCTGTTGATACGACCGCTGTGTATGGCATCACTCAATCCCCAATTCCGCAGACGACCCCACAGTCCACCACACCCACGGTTGCCGCTGGCGCAGTTGAACGTGCAGATTGGGCTGCAACGACTCCAAAAGATGGCACACTGATTGACGGCGGTTCGAAGTTTAAGGTGAATTTCTCGATTGTCAACAACGGAACAACGACATGGAATACAAACTACTATGTTCAACATGTTGATGGACCAAAACTGAGCGACAAAACGAAGGTTAATATGCCGTCTGATATACCACCAGGCATGTCCGCGCAATTTGAGCTTGAATTCACTGCCCCGACGACTGCCGGCACGGTTAAGAGCAATTGGGCGGTTTATAACGCCAATAATGTGGTCATTGGCGTATTCTACTTTGAATATAAGATTGACTAAACCAGCACTTTCTCCAAAAAATCTAAGTAAGTGCATCAAAGCCGAGGCAAAACGCCTTGGCTTTGCTTTTTGTGGCGTAGCCTTACCTGAAACGCATGGTGCCTTCGATCGCTATCAAGCCTGGTTGGACGAAGGCTTGCACGCCGAGATGACTTACCTTGCGCGCCCGGATGCGGTGGCAAAACGCCAGAATCTTGAAAAACTCTTGCCCGGGTGTAAAAGTGTTTTGTGCCTTGCCATGGCCTATCCTCACGGAAAAATCGCGGATAACGAGGGCGAAAATTTGGATGGTAGGGTGGCAAGTTTTGCTTGTTTTGCCGATTATCATGTAACAATCCGGGAAAAACTGCAGGCTCTTGCTGATGCTATTGAGATGATTGTTGGACAACAGATCAATGGCTATATTGCTGTCGATAGTTCCCCCGTTTTGGAAAAAAGTTTTGCTCTAAAGGCGGGCTTGGGCTTGATTGGAAAGAACACCTTGCTCTGGAACCCATCTTTCGGCACTTGGTTTTTCTTGGGCGAACTACTTTTGGATATCGCATTGGAACCCGATGACCCCATGCAGGGTGACTTTTGTGGCGATTGTGACATTTGTGTGCGGGCATGTCCAACAGGGGCATTGTGTGGGGACAAGCGCATGGACGCGGCACGTTGTTTGAGTTACCTTACCATAGAACATCGCGGTGCTTTTCCACAAGAATATCGACGCGCGATGGGGAGGCAGGTTTTCGGCTGTGATATCTGCCAAAAAGTATGTCCCAAAAACGCACAAGGGTTACCCGCGGACTTTCACCCTGACCTGGTACCGGTTTTGGATGCAAAATTCGATTTACTGGAAGCTTTGTCACTCAGCAAGGACGCATTTAAGGCGCGCTATGCGGGCACATCTCTCTTGCGTGCCAAATATCAAGGCTTTCGGCGCAATGTCATTATTGCTTTGGGAAATAGTGGTAGCCAAGCAGCTTTGCAAGCTTTGAATACTGCCTTAAATACTGAAGAAGACCCGGTGTGTCACGAAAGCATGCTTTGGGCGATAGAAAACCTTTCCAAAATGACGTGTTTGAAAGCTTAAGCAACAAGCTAAAAAG
>CAZUZM010000053.1:9097-11074 GCA_964624615.1 uncultured Anaerolineaceae bacterium | reverse complement strand
CTCTT
Source organism: uncultured Anaerolineaceae bacterium (assembly GCA_964624615.1). Lineage (GTDB taxonomy): Bacteria > Chloroflexota > Anaerolineae > Anaerolineales > Anaerolineaceae > Mesolinea. Next base: position 11,069 of record CAZUZM010000053.1, on the reverse strand, counting down.
AAGCGTTAGGTTCTCGGTTCGAGTCCGAGCAGGATCATTTTTGTTTTAAAGACAAAAAGCCTTAGGTTTTCGGATCTTCGCCTGGCGTCGAAGCGCAAGCAGCGAGCCAAGCAGGATCATTTTTGTTTTAAAGACAAAAAGCCTTAGGTTTTCGGATCTTCGCCTGGCGTCGAAGCGCAAGCAGCGAGCCAAGCAGGATCATTTTTGTTTTAAAGGCAAACAAGCTCTTTTGAAATGATTAATAGGATAGGGAATGGCTTCGTTTTTCCCTTGGTCATCGCTTGCATCAGGTCGTCTTATTTTAGGGGCGCCCCATTATTATCTTTAAAGCTCCCTGAAGCGATGGCAAAGATGTCAATCAGCCAACCGATGCCAAAAAGTCCCGCTGTGAATAAATAGAGCAACCCCATCCCAATTTTACCCACATAAAATTGATGAAAACCGAGAAAGCCAAAAAGTATGCAGAGTACCAGAGCCACGCTTTTACTCTTATCGCTTTGGTAACTAAGTCGGATTTGCTGAGGTGGTGTGGGAGGATAGTATGCTAGTGGATAATGAGTGTATTGCTGGGGGTATTGATTGGAGGAGACCGTGTAGCCAGCTGACCTTGTGGGCATGGATGATTGGGATGCACCACAGAAATGGCAGAAATTCACATTTTCTTCGATGACTTTTGAACAATGGATACAGCGTGTTGTTGGGTTCGGTTTGGAAACAGTGTGAATTTCGATAACATTCGTCATGTTTTGAACAGATTTATTGTTATTGTGGGTTGAATTCCCTTGACTCGATGGTACGTCACGAAAATATCTCGTTCCGCAAAATGGACAATAGTGTTGGTTGTTGCCAATTTGGGTTTCACTCGCTCCACATGATGGACATGTGAGTATCGAAAAATCTCCCATAGTTTCCTCCCGAAAGCGTTAATGCAAAAACATTGATAAAGTCTGATGAGGCATAGCTGTCAACGATTATAGCTTAACTACGTCTGTTATCCTACAAAAAAGATATAATTCATGGGTAAGATATTTTGTTTAATCCTGCTTATAAAGCATCTTGTGAGGCGTTATGAAAAATATTATCTTCAGGAATTCAGCCAAAGCGATTATTGTCCAAGATGACAAGGTTTTACTCCTCCAAAAACAGCATCCTGCTTCGGTAGCGTTTACCGTTTTCCCTGGTGGCGGCCAGGAGCCTGGTGAGACTTTGCCTGAAGCCTTGAAGCGTGAGTGCATTGAAGAAATTGGCGCGCAGGTTCAAGTTGGCGAGCTTTTGTTTGTGCGTGAATACCGCTCATGGGACCATGAGTTTGATGACCCAAACAAGCGCACCCATCAGTTAGATTTTTTCTTCCTTTGCACGCTTGAGGCGCCCTTAGATCCAAACTTGATTGATAATCCTGACCCGGGGCAGATGGGTGTGGTATGGGTGACGGTAGACTCCCTGGAAAAAGCAAACTTGTACCCCAAATTGCTCATCCAAAAGCTGCCGGAAAAACTTGCTGCCTTCAAAGCAGGATCAAGCACCGGCGTATACCTGGGTGCGGTGAATTAGCGCGCTTGTTGTATATTAAATCTTTACGATGTTCCGCCAAATTTTGGAATAATTATTGTTTTCGTTAATGCATTCGGCTAAGATGGCGGTGCGAACCAATCAATGTTCCGGATGGCGTCCTCGCCATCCGATTACGCTTTGCCGAAATCCTGAAGTCATCAAGATTTGCACATAAAATGTCATGGCGAGGACGCCATGACGAACGGGAATGGAACGCCGGCGTGAACAGCATAATTCATCCCATCGGCGTCTCGCCGATGGTTCGGATGCGGGTGTGAAAGGTTAGAAAATCGCAGGGCGAGACGCCTGCTGATGGTTGTTGTGTTCGGCGCAAACAGGGTGTGTTGTTCCGGATGGCGTCCTCGCCATCCGATTACGCTTTGCCGAAATCCTGAAGTCATCAAGATTTGCACATAAA
>CAZUZM010000053.1:0-8997 GCA_964624615.1 uncultured Anaerolineaceae bacterium | reverse complement strand
ATGTCATGGCGAGGACGCCATGACGAACGGGAATAGGACACCGGGACTAACCAACCAAAGTTCCGGATGGCGTCCTTACCATTCACAACAAAAAAACGCCTCCAAAAACATAAAAAAAGACAACGGCGTAAGGGGTTGAGTGATCGACTTTTTCCTTTCTTGACCTTTCATGGCTGTGCTATAATTGCTAGTCTGGAGGGCTGTCAAAGAGCCCTGAATTTGCTATGGAAAAAATGCGCACCTTACCAACCCGATATGCCAGTATGTTCTTGCTTGCATTTGCGCTTTTGCTGCTAGTCCTCGGCTTGGCTGGATGCCTTGGAAAAGCCTACCAGGGACGGCCATCTGTTCAAAATACACAAGCGGTTGTTCTGCCTGGTAATCAACAAGAAGCCACGCCAACGCCATCCCCTGTGCTTTCGCCAACCGCTACGCAGCTTCCTTGGCCTACCTTCGCCGCACCTAGTCGCGCTTCAGTGACCCAAGTGCCTGACCCAGCAAAACAACTTGCCATGGATGAAGACACGCGCATCTGGCTTTTGCTTGGCACAGACCTTGAAGCACCTGCTGCAGGCCGCACCGATGCAATCCATCTGATTTTCGTTAATGAGCGGCTTTCAAAAGCCAGTGTGGTGTCAATTCCGGGCAGCCTTTTTGTGTTTTTGCCAGGGCATAACATGCAACGCCTCAATACTGCTTTTGCTCTGGGTGGCATGCCCTTAATGCGCGATACGCTGGCATATAATTTTGGCTTGCGTCCCGACCGTTTTGTCCTCGCTCACACCGAGGAGTTTGCCTGGTTGGTGGATGATTTGGGCGGCTTGGATGTGAGCGTTTTATTCCCCATCCGTGATGACTGTGATGGCATCCCATCGGGTTTGCATCGCATGGATGGCAAAAAGACCTTGTGTTATGTGCGTTATATCAAGGATGGTGATGAAGTCAATCGCGTTCGTCGCCAACAACAGATATTGCAATTGCTCTTTACAAAATTAGTTCAGGATGGCCGTTTGGCACAATTGCCGGCGATGTACCTTTCTTATCAGCCGAAGATGGAAACGGATGTGAGCCTTGCTGATTTTTTGCAAAGGATTCCCTTGGCTTTACGCTTGGGAGACCCACAGCGGGTGAGTTACTTCATCATTGGCATGGAAAGTGTGACATTATGGGAGCTGCCAGACCATACCAAGACCAAGGTCTTGTTGCCCCGTTTGGAGGTCGTTGCCAAAACTTTTGAACAAGCTTTGGATGCGGTAGACGATGCCACACCTCTCGGTGAGGTTGTGGTGACCTACCAATGGCAACTAACTCAAGCGATTGGTGGAACGCAGACCCAACAGCCCAGACAGCCCAATACGACACCAGGCGCGCCTACCCGCACCCGTACGCCTGTGCCAACCAGAACACCGTTGCCGCCAGTTTATACACCTGGCGTGGCAACCGCAGTTATAGAAACATCTACACCTGAAACTTACCCCTAGGTGTGGAAGGGAATATGAAAAGAACAAAGCGAGAAACAAACAGAAATATCTTCAGAGTCCTGATGGTTCTGTTTGTTTTGCTTGCTCTCTTAAGGGATTCCCCTGTGAAATCCTTTGGTTTACCCTCTGAAGGACCCAAGCGCAGCGTGCTTATTAGCACGGATTATTCCATCTATGAATGGCACCTTAGGGATTGGAAGAATTCTGATTTGGTTTGCCAAATTTACACAGAGAGCGATGCCTTACCCGATTACAGTGAGGTTTTATATTACTGTGGTCAAAAAGTGCAAAAACAATGGATGGAAACCGGCGCTTGTGTTTATGACGACAAAATTAATAAGCCGGAGGATTGTCCCGGGCTTTATATGCATTTGATGCATGTCACCCCGTCTAAAAAAGATGTCGAAATTATGTTGCCTTCAGCAGAAGTTTGGATTTCGATTTCGGGGTGTGAGAAAACGAGCCAACAAAACCACTGTAGCCAGGTGCCTTATTTGCGTTTACAGGCTACCGAACCATTGCCCAACGAACAGATTATTCAAATCGTCGGCCGCATCAATAACGCTGGTTTTACCTGTCCTGGGGCGATTTGCGACTTGCCGCTAAGCCCAACCGGGATGAATGGTAGTTTGGTTGAGTTTTGGGCTGAATCAAGTTATGGCGATGCCAGTCCAGTTTTCACGGCACAAGTCCGGGTTATCCCATGGGGTGATTTTGCTAACCCAGACGGCAATCCAACCGATAAACCCACCTATTATGTAGACGTTTTAAGTAGCCAGTGGCTGGGCGAGGGTGTTTCGACCTGTTCAACCATCTGGCAGGCATTTCTGCCGGTGGATGGACCGCCGAGGTGGTTGCGTACGCCGTCAACGGTTGAAGAACTTTACACAACGCGTGAATATTTCCTTTTAGCTGGGTTACTCATCAAGCAAGGCGTGGTTGACGCAAAGGCCTGCCCGAATGGTGGTTTGGAAGCCAATGGCGCGGCAACACCCTGTGGTATGGATTTGGCCAGGCCTCACGTAAAGGAATGGCAAAATCAATTTGACGCCGAAATTATTCGCGTGGCGACTCAAAGTGGCGTACCCGCCCAAATGATGAAAAACATCTTTAGCCGTGAAAGTCAGTTTTGGCCAGGTATTTATGACCGTGTTTACGAGGCTGGATTGGGGCATTTGAGTGAACAAGGCGCAGATACCGTTTTGCTTTGGAACCCCAGTTTTTACAGCCAGTTTTGCCCGCTTATTCTGAGTGAAGAGACCTGTCAGCGTGGTTTTGGTAACTTGGATCTCGACCAACAGGCGCTCCTAAGAGGCGCCTTGGTGCAGCAAGTCAATGCGCAATGTACGGATTGCCCGGCTGGAATTGACTTGACCCAAGCCAACTTTAGCATCAGCGTTTTCGCGCGGAGTTTGTTGGCAAATTGTGAGCAAGTTGGACGTATCTTGTATAACAGCACAGGGCGTCAAGCAGGGCAGGTGGCGTCATATGAGGACCTATGGAAGTTCACCCTGGTCAATTATCACGCTGGACCTGGCTGTTTGGCTAACGCTCTACAGCGTACGATCAATTACAAAGAACCCTTGACATGGGAAAAGGTCTATCCCAATTTAGAAGAAGGCTGTCGAACGGGTTTTGACTATGTGCAGGATGTGGCATCGTTGCCTTCAACCGGTGAGGGTGGCATTGGCGATATGTTGAGCACACCAGAACCGATGCCCTATTTGCCGACACCAACCTACGCACCAACCAGAAGACCGACGAGCACACCAACACCCCCACCCAGCCCTGGCAGCACGCCAACAGCGACACCCCCGACCTATCCATAGCGCAGAAAAGCATTAATAAGAAAAGCCATCCCATTGAAGGAATGGCTTTAGAGTCTTAGTTTAGACTTGCTGTTGATTTAGATTTTGCCGGATCGTAAGGCGGCTAATTCGGCTTCAAGTTCCTGGCGTTTTTCAGTGCCAGCCTGGCGAACTTCATCCTGAAAATTTTGTGCGAAATCATTGATGTTCTGCTTGAGTTCATCACCTGACCAAGGCGTGAGTAACAGGGCTAAGGCACTGCCCACCAAGGCGCCAAACAAAATGCCTTGTAAAAAACTTGCGGTTTTTTTCATGTAGTTGTCCTTTCTCTAACAGCTTTATTATACGGTAAAGCAATCCTTTTTAGCGAAAAACTTTAAACAAAAAAGTCTGTGATGCGTGAGGCTGGTCAGTTTTCCAGCGTTATGGTCACCGGACCATCGTTTTGGATATCAACAACCATATGCGCACCAAAAATGCCGCTTTGCACTTGGATGCCAAAACTTCGCACCTGCTCGATGAAATAATCTACCAAAGGCTGGGCAAGTTCGGGCTTGGCGGCATTGACAAAACTGGGACGCCGCCCGCGGCTGGTGTCAGCATGCAGGGTGAATTGCGAGACGACAATCATCTCACCTTGTACATCCAGAAGGGAGCGGTTCATCTTGCCTTCCTCATCACCGAAGACACGTAGATAAACAATTTTTTCAGCGAGTTCGCGGGCTTTGGCTTGATTATCCTCATGTCCGACACCCAAAAGGACGACATAGCCCAAACCAATATCAGCGACCAATTGCCCTTCTACAGTCACACTACCTTTAGTCACCCTTTGTAAAATCGCGCGCATAAAACCTCCTTGGCTGCATGGTTTTTTGATTATAGTCTGCTTTGCTAAAATGCGGGTGTATAATAAAACCATGCCCATTGCAACGATGCCACCCGCTGAGCTGATTACAAGACCTGAGCGTTATCAGGCGATGATCAGACACCTCAGCCAACAAGAGTCCATCGCCATCGACACTGAATCCAATAGCCTGTTTGCCTACCAAGAGCGCGTTTGCCTCATCCAAATGTCAACGATTGAACGGGATTTTCTTTTGGATCCTTTTGCCTTTGATCACCTAAAGGAATTGGGTGAACTGATGGCTGACCCACGCGTCGAAAAGATTTTTCATGCTGGCGATTATGATATCTCCACCCTCAAACGCGATTATGGTTTTACCTTTAATAACGTTTTTGACACCATGCTGGCAGCGACAGCTTTGGGCGAGAGCAACCTCGGATTAGGCACCTTGCTGGAGAAGTTTTTTGGCATTCAACTTCTCAAGAAATATCAGCGTGCCAACTGGGGTGAACGCCCCTTAAAAGAAGAAATGTTGAGTTATGCCCAGGCTGATTCGCATTTCTTGATCCCTCTGCGCGATTTTATGGTGCCACAGCTTGAAAAAACGGGTTGGTTGGATTTAACACGTGAAGATTCCAACGCCATGGCGAAAATTATGCCGGCGATGAAACCGCATTGCGCCGATGTCTGGCGGGTGAAAAATGCACGAGACCTCAACCCACAGGAAATGAGTTTGTTGGAAAAGCTTTTCCAGCACCGTGAAAATCTGGCAGAGATGCGCGACCGCCCACCTTTTAAAATCTTTGGCGATAATACCTTGGTGGATATAGCCCAGGCTATGCCTCATTCAATGGGACAACTGCAACAACTCAATGTCCTTTCACCTCAGCAGATAAAGCGTTATGGCATTGGACTACTGAACGTCATTCAGCGCTGGTTGGAAGACCCCGGAAAACTATACCGACCTTCTGCTCAACGCATGAGCGACGAAGTTTATGAGCGCTATGAAGCCATCATGGATTTGAGAAAGACGATTGCACACCGCGAGGATGTTGCTAGCAACCTTATTTTGCCACGGGATATCGTCGAAAAATTAGCCAATCATAACTTTAATACCTTAGAGGAACTGAAAGACCTCATGGCGGATTATCCTCTTAGGTTTAAGCGCTATGGTGAGCAGCTTTTCGCTCATTTACAAAGGAGACCCTTATGAAACTGACCATTTTAGGCGCGGCACGCACGGTTACTGGCTCGATGTTACTTATTGAACATGCCGGTAAAAAACTGCTCATCGAGTGCGGCAGCTTTCAAGGCAAACGCGAGGAAGCTTATTTTACCAACCGGAACTTCCCTTTTAATCCCAGTGAAATTGATGCGATGATCCTTTCGCATGCTCATATTGATCACAGCGGTAATATCCCCAACCTGGTTAAGCAGGGCTTTAAAGGCAAAATTTATGCGACCAATGCCACGGTTGACCTGGCCGACATCATGTTGCGTGATTCGGGTTTTATCCAGGAATTTGACATCCGCTACCTCAATAAAAAACGCCGTAATCAGCGAAAGCCACTGCTGGAGCCGATTTACACGCAAAAGGATGCCATTGCGGCAAAGCCATTCTTTAAGATGGTTTGGTATGACGTCGCCTTTGAACCCATTCCTGGCATTAAGGCACGCTTGGTGGATGCGGGACACATTCTGGGCTCAGCCGCCGTGATTATTGACTACATCGATGATGCCGGCGAGGAAAAACGGTTGTGGTATTCGGGTGATATTGGGCGTTATGACATGCCTATTTTACAAGACCCGGTGTTGCCGGAAAATGTAGACACCTTGGTGATGGAGTGTACCTATGGCGATAAGCCACACGAATCGCTCTATGATGCCTATGATGAGTTTGTGGATGTGGTCAACCGCACGGTGAATCGCGGTGGCAAGGTGATTGTGCCGGCTTTTGCGGTTGGCAGGACCCAAAACTTGGTTTACTTGTTAAGCGACGCCATGGAAAATGGGGATATCCCAAATATTCCCGTGATTGTTGATAGTCCGTTGGCAGTGAACGCCTCGGACCTTTACCGTAAGCACACCGAGTGCTTTGACGACGAGACTTGGGAGTTTATTGCTCAGCATCGCATGCAAGGCTTGGATTTTCATAATATTATCTACACGCGCAGTGTGGATGAATCAAAGGCCTTGAATGAATGGAAAGAGCCGATGATCATCATTTCGGCTTCGGGAATGGCGGAAAGCGGGCGCATTTTGCACCACCTCAAGAATAATATTGAGGATGGACGTAATACGATTTTGATTATCTCCTGGCAAGCGCCGTATACCCTGGGTCGTCGCCTGGCGGATCAGGAACGCAAGGTGCGCATCTTTGGCGAAGAATTTTTCCGTAAGGCTGAAGTCGTCACGATTGGTGGCTTGAGTGCCCACGCCGGGCAGACCATGCTTTTGGAATACGCTGAGGCTTCAAAAGAAAGTCTTGAAAAGCTGATTTTGGTGCATGGCGAAGAAAAGGCGGCAAAGGCTTTTATGGCGAAGCTGGATGAAGCAGGGGGCTTCCCCGAACCGGTATATGCCGAAAAAGGTCAGACATTTGACTTGTAATCGAGTATAATCCTTGCACTTGGAGAGATGCCGGAGCGGTTGAACGGGGCGGTCTCGAAAACCGTTGTAGGATTTCATCCTACCGTGGGTTCGAATCCCACTCTCTCCGCTGAAACTTACGACCTTCGGGTCGTATTTTTTTAATCCATAACGCAACTGTCTGGCGTGTGGTGTCCCGCCACACGCATAAAAATGTAATTCCGCAGCCAGGACACTATGCGCCGGATTGCGATGGCTCTAGCTCTGCAATACAATTTGATGAGATCGTTTTAGATAGAGGAGTGGAAAATGGAGACATTTAATGAATGGCTTGAAACCATCAAAAACTCTGAGCATCGCGCCAGGGCAGAAGAAGTCTTGCAATGGGTGATGGATACTTATCCTGACCTGGGCAGAAAAATTGCCTGGAATGCACCTCATTTCACCGACCATGGCACCTTTATCATCGCTTTTAGCGTTTCGTCAAAACATTTGGCGGCTGCGCCGGAGTATGCGGGAATCGAACATTTTTCTGAACAAATCAAAGCGGCGGGTTATGAACACAGCATGATGTTCCTCAAATTCCCGTGGAATAAACCGGTTGATTATGCCCTGCTGGGACGTGTCATTGACTTCAATATCGAAGATAAGAAAGACATTCAGACCTATTGGCGCAAGAACCCCAATAAAGCGTAAGTGGCGCTTTGACCTTAGAAAAGCATAAGATTCTGCCTGTAGAAGTCTTGCCATGCCTAGGCGACTTGACGAATAGTAGCCTTCGCATATAATTAGTTTAACAATTTAGCCTTGTGCTCTTATCCAGAGAAGTGGAGGGAACGGCCCGATGAAGCTTCGGCAACCAGCTAACCGCATGGTGCCAAATCCGACAGGAAAACTGGAAGATGAGAGGTGAGAAATCCCAAAAATCCTTGCCCCTCAATCGCGGGGCTTTTTATTTCAAACCTGAGGAGGTTAATTAATGACAAGTTTTGCAAATTTGCCCAAGTATCTCTTTACTTCGGAATCTGTTACCGAAGGACACCCAGACAAACTTTGTGACCAGGTTAGTGATGCCGTGCTGGACGAATTGATCAGGCAGGATCCTTACAGTCGCGTGGCTTGTGAGACCGCTGCCAAAACCGGCTATGTGATGGTTTTTGGCGAGGTGAGCACCAATGGCTTCGTGGATATCGATAGCCTGGCACGCGAAGTGATCAAAGATATCGGCTATGACCGTGGTAAAAAAGGCTTTGACGCTGAAGTTTGTGGTGTTTTGACGGCTTTGGCAGGACAATCCCCCGACATTTCCCAGGGTGTGGACCAAAAAGGGCGCACCGAGGAAGTTGTCTATTCTGAAGAATATATCAATTCGGGTGGCGCTGGCGACCAGGGCATGATGTTTGGTTACGCCTGTGACGAAACCCCAACTTTGATGCCCATGCCCATTTACTATGCCCACAAACTCACCCGTCGTATGGCTGAAGTTCGCAAGAATGAGACTTTACCCTGGATGTATCCAGACGGCAAGAGCCAGGTGACCATCGAATACGCTTATGGCAAACCCAAGCGTGTGCACACCGTATTGGTGAGCACCCAACATGCGGACAAGTTTGAAGGCGTTGAGCTTTCCAACGAAACCATTCGCCAGGGTTTGATTGAGCATGTGATTAAGCCCGTTATCCCTGCCGAATTGATGGACGAAGATACCATCATTTACACCAACCCCACAGGTCGGTTTGTGGTGGGTGGTCCTATGGGCGATGCTGGTTTGACCGGTCGCAAGATTATTTGTGACTCTTATGGTGGTATGGGACGTCATGGTGGCGGTGCCTTTAGCGGAAAAGATCCAACAAAAGTTGACCGCACAGCTGCCTATGCCGCGCGCTGGGTTGCCAAGAATATCGTGGCGGCTGGACTGGCCACCCGCTGTGAATGTCAATTCGCCTACGCGATTGGTATTCCTGAGCCCCTGAGTGTTAATGTGGATACTTTTGGTACGGGTGTGATTGAAGATGACAAATTGGCTGACATCGTCCAAGAAGTTTTTGACCTGCGCCCCCGCGCGTTGATTCGCGATTTGGATTTGCTCAAACCCATCTATCGCCAGACCTCTAACTATGGTCACTTTGGTCGCGATGATATTGAATTTACCTGGGAACGCACCGATCGTGTTGATGCGCTGAAGAAAGCGGCTGGCATATAAGCCTTTAGTGGCATATTAGTCCTGAAAAAATGCAATGAGCTTGTCCATTTGGGCAGGCTCATTTGTTTTACG
>CAZUZM010000052.1:0-11132 GCA_964624615.1 uncultured Anaerolineaceae bacterium | reverse complement strand
GTATCACATCGGAGTGAAGTTGAGGGGAAAAATGTTCAAAAAACCCATCAATTGGTTGACGAATATAGCGGTGAGGTGGTAGAATAGCAATTCGTCCGAGATGGGCGCGTAGCTCAATGGTAGAGCAGCGGCCTTTTAAGCCGTTGGTTCAGAGTTCGATCCTCTGCGCGCTCACTCTTTTTATTTAAATTCCCATTTTTGAAAAGGTCTGGCGGGACGCCATCCCGAACGGTGGGGTGTTTACGCTTGCTGTTGATGCTTTTATCTTGGCAGCATGGTCTGGGGACCATGCTGGAACCCAGAGATGGTCTGACGGGACGCCATCCCGAACGGTAGGGGTGTGTTTCGCTCCATGCCTCAGTACACGATACCTAATAACTCAATCATGAATGTCTCGCCTTAAAACAAAAGGGCAAGTCATGAATGCAAGCCTAATAAAAACATATGCAGTAAAGGTATTGGTTAGAGTATTGAAATTATCTTACTTTGCTACAAGGTCTTTGATGATATTCACCAACATCCAAACAAAAGCCGCCAAGCCAATAGTGCTCATCAGGAAAACGGAAATGGAGCGTTCTTTGTGCTTGATAATAGCAATCAATCCTAACACCAACGCTGCAATCGCAGCGCCGATGCCCAAGAAAACCAAAAAGCCCAGAAGATTTTCTGACATGGGTTTTGCCAACCCGGAATTAATAAAAGTAAGAAGCAAAACGGCCAAGGTCAAAAGGCCTAGTCCGAAGGCAAACTTACCAAGCTTGCTTTGTGGAAAGAGTATTGATTTCGGGTTTTCGCTCGTATCCATTAGATCTCCAATTTTTCCATGGTAAATGTTTTAGTCGCGCTACCAAAGTGATTGTGCGTACTTCCATCTGGTAATGTAATTTTACTATTCTTTTGATCCCTCGTGATTTCAAGCCCCATGTAGCGCACCGTCACAGGCCAAGGGACTGGATTATGACCACTGAGGGTCACCTTTGTAGGGCTGTAAATCTTGACACCAATGATATCAAGGAAGAGCGACAAGGGTACAAGGCCATGGATGTCATTTGCTTTGCCGAGTGCTTGCCCACTTGCAGAGGAAATTCTTTCGAACGAGGCGTGCGCTTGTTTTAATACCTTGATATTTCCCTGCATCAGCTTGTTGAAAAGGCGAAAGGCTATTTCGCGTTCATCCAGTGAAAGAAGGTGTTGGATGACTAAACCATTCCAAGCAAGATTTGTTTCGGCATCCAAGTCTTCGGGTTTGGGGACCGGGAGAAAATCTGGCAAACCATAGTTTAGCTGTTGGTTTTCAGTCGCTAAGTAGGTTTCAAAAACGGTTTGTAAGGCGGGCATGTCTTTGTTTGGGTTCCACGCCAAAAGCTGGCTGATATCGGCTGGTGTGATGTCCGCGCGATAAACAATCAGATGCGTGTTTTCGTCCATTGCCCCGCTGATACCGTCAAAACGTGAGAACAATGCCTTGCTACTATAGTAATAGAGCCCGGGAAGCCACTGGATGTCTGCGCTTTGTATTTCTTCATTCAGGACCATGCCGTTTTGGTCCAAGCCATGAATTTTTAGTCCGCTGGGCTTTCGTATTTGCAGATCGGGTTTAATTTTGAAGTTCAGGCGGCTAGCAGTCTTTAGCTCAATGGGCGTTTTGGGCAAATTCTGGTAGGTTCCCTCGTAGTAAACTTCAGAGGGATGGGCTTGGTGGGACTCACGGTCACGATAGAACAGGTTTGTTCTGCGCATCTCATCCGAACGTAACTGTAACTTTGTCAGCAAGGTCGTAAGAACGCGATTGGTTTGATCATCTTCCATGAAGCGAGCGATGATTTGTAAAGTCTGGCATTCTTTTAGCAAAAGCGCCGCTAAACCAAGCGATTCTACATTTGAAAGCGCTGTGATAAGTTGTTCTGATTGAAATAAATCAAAATTTGGGTGTCCAGTCAGGCACGTTTGATTATAGGAAAACCATTCGGGGATGCCATCCTGGTCACGATCATTTTGACGCCAAAACCATGCAAAGACCTGAGCGCGCAGAAGTGGATAAACTCTTTTAAGAAAAACATTGTCCTGAAGCAAGTTATATAGCCGCCATCCTAGTTGGCAAAGGATAGGAAAACTGAGTTCTGTATTAGGACTTTGAGCATCAGGTTTTGATAGGTCTTGGAGGTAGGTTTCAAAAAGTTGGGCAGCGTCATCAACACGGGATGGAAGAATAGCAAGAATTAATTGCCACAACGCCAATGAGGACACGCCATTTTGCGCTTGGTTGTTGCGTTTTGCACTTTGGTCAGGTATTAGAAACTGGCTGTGGATGTTGCGGTTTTGCCTGGGATATAGGCTAATGTCATCGGAAGCGCGCAGAAGAAGTTGTTGGGCTTGGTGTTGCACCATGCGAAAAGCAATATCCCATGCCACGTTAGGTGTGGTGATGCTTATTTCCTGCGTTTGCTGCCTTAGCTCCAAGCGCGCTATCTCGGCATCCCAATTGACTGGGAAAATCGAAAAAAGGCGTTCTTCTTCGGGCTTGTTTCCTTTGGAAACTTTGCATCGCCAAAAGATGCTCAGGCTTTCGTTGGGTTTGAGGAATTTTGAGTTTTCCAATGCTAATTCTGGGCTGATGACGGGCTTGACTTGGCCATCCATAATGAGTGAGATTTGCAAGCCTTCGCTTTCTCCCTTAATATAGCTTTGATTTTTGCGTTTGGTGAAGGTCATCCCATTTTTTGGATCAAAGGAGGACAGTTGTGCAGCAACCCGCGCGCCAAGTTCATGGGACTCTGTGCCAATGTTTTTAAGTAAGATGCGGCTTTCGAGGAGTTCAGGGCTGGCTGCCCAAAGGTCATAAACTGCCAAGCAGTCTGGGCAAGGGTTTAGGCTTAGCTGGATGTGGTCTGACCATAGTTTGCGGATTTGTGGCGCAGCAAGGAACTCCTCCGTCTTTCTCCGGCCGACTTTGTTTATCATAAAAATGGGGAATAGCTTGAAACTTTGTGCGTGCAATCCAAAGCTTGTTTTGAGCGTGATATTGTCACTCGTGGGTATTTCAAGCTGCCATACGGCATCCAGTGGGCTATTAATGATATGTCGGCTAAGATCTGCACACAGTGTCAAACTGATCGGATCATGTGGAAGGTAAGGTCCTTGGCTCATTTATTAATTGTAACCGGAAGCTTGCAGAATACAGCTTGAAAAAGGGTTGAAAAATAGCCATTTTGGAACTTCTTGTCCTAAGCTTCGTTTAATCCAGGATAGGGACTATGTTAAAATGGTAGTATGGAAAATAAGGATGAGAATACGATGAACGCGAACACTGGTGATGAGTACAACAAGAAGTCAGACGTTTTTTCGGCAGAAGATAAAAATCGGTTTGAAGCCGGGCTGGATGGTCGAACAGGCCTAAGTGCCGTCAAGGGTAGCCTGGATCAGACTGAGAACCTTTTTGATGAATTAAGCGGGTTTAGCTATTTCAACATCCCAGCGATAGACCATGAAGGAATCCGTTCTAAAAAGAAAGCGATTGAACAGAATCCTGCTGGTATGTTTGGTGAAGAACTCTCTGACTATTTTAGGGGAGAGATCACACCCATGTCTTCGGTGCTTGAAAATGCCCAAGAAGCTCAATTTGGAGCGCCAGTAGAAGGTGAACCTGCGTTGAGTCAAGATACACAGCCTACAAGTAGTATCACACCAAGCCAAGCAGAGCTTGATGACATGCGCACCATCGCGCCATTGGCTTCGTCAACGGCGTTTGCTGCTCAGCGTGAGGTGTTGCCTGAGCATGTGACCCAATTGGATCCTTATGCCACACGTTTGGTGCCGGTTGCCTACCATTCTGAATTACCAAGCAAAGATCAGTCGACACAACCAATACCCGTCAGTTTGGGTGGCGCTGCCACACCTCAGCCGGCTTTTGCACCACCTCCGCCAATTGAGCCAACAATTCAAGGCAAAAAGCCTAAAAAGTCACCCAAGAAAAAGGGACGCGCTGGTCGAATTATTCTTATTTTAGTCATTCTATTCCTTTTGGCGATGATTGCCGTAGCAGCGTTCGCCTTTTATAAATACACCCAAATTGCCAAGACTTTGCCCGACGTCAACGACCTGCAATATCGTGCGTCACAGTTCGAAACCACGCGCATTTTGGACCGAAAAGGGAATGTGCTTTATGAAATCATTGACCCCAGTGCTGGGAAACGCACTTGGGTGCCATTGGATCGCATTTCACCAAACCTCATTGCCGCGACGATTGCGACTGAAGACAAAGAGTTTTACAACCATCCCGGCTTTGACCTGGTGGCATTGGCACGTGCGCTGTGGACGAACTATCGTTCCAAAGAAATCGTATCTGGCGCGTCGACCATTACGCAACAATTGGCACGTTTGCTTTTGTTGACGGATGAACGTTATGAGCAAACCTTTGAGCGCAAGGCGCGTGAACTCATCCTTTCGGCGGAAATCACGCGTCGATATAGCAAAGAGCAGGTGCTGGAGCTTTACCTCAATGAGATTTACTATGGCAATATGTCCTATGGTATTCAAGCCGCTGCCGAAACCTACTTCAATACCAACGCGTCTGATTTAACGATGTGGCAGGCGGCTTTTCTGGCAGGTTTGCCGCAAAGTCCAGCGGTTTACGATGTCTATAACAACCGGGAAGCCACCATCAATCGTAGTGCTTCGGTGTTTCGCTTGATGTTTGAAATGAGCACTGAAAAAGGCTGCATCAAGGTTGATGAAAAGAGAGAAAATGTCTGTGTTGATCCAATGTTGGTGCTGACCGAATCGGAAATCCTTAAAGCTTATGAATTCAAACGGAACCTGCACACCATGCAGTTTCCTCATTGGGTTGTCTTTATCCAAAGCTTGCTGGAAGCCCAATTTGATGCTCAAATGATTTATCGGTCAGGCTTCACTATTCACACCACGCTCGATCCCGACTTTCAACGTGAGGCAGAAGCTGCAGTGAGGGACCAGTTGGCACAAATGGCAGATAAGAATGCCACCAACGGTGCTGTGATAGCCATGAACCCGAAAACCGGTGAAATCCTTTCGATGGTGGGCTCTGCAGATTTTAACAATGCGGCAATCAGTGGTCAGGTGAACATGGCCCTTACCAATACCCGCCAACCTGGTTCAGCCATTAAACCTTTTACTTTCCTGGCCGCTTTTGAGCGTGATTGGACACCGGCGACGCTGCTTTGGGATGTGCCCACCAAGTTTAGACCTTCTACCGACCCACATGACACCAGCCCGGATTATGAACCGCGCAACTATGATAACCGATTTAGAGGTCCTGTTACGGTGCGTGACGCTCTGGCGAACTCCTATAACATCCCGCTGGTCAAGGCACTCGAGTATGTGCATATTTATGATAATCCCGAAACGCCTGGCGAGGATGGCTTTATTAATCTTGCCAAACGGTTGGGTATCACGAGTTTGACCCGACCAGATTATGGTCTTTCGCTCACTTTGGGTGGTGGCGAGGTTAGCCTTTTAGAACTCAGCGAAGCTTATCAGGTGTTGGCTAACGAAGGGCGCAAGGTTGAACCAGTGGCGATTACCAAGGTCGTCAACCATACTGGAGAAGTTGTTTATGAATACCAACCGACTCCAGGTGCACAGATTGTGCGTGCAGCCCATGCCTATTTGCTTTCGTCGATACTGTCCGATAATGTCGCTCGGGCACCGATGTTTGGCACCCAGTCACCTTTGAACTTGCCTTTTACCGCCGCGGTAAAGACCGGTACAACCAATGATTTTCGCGATAACTGGACGGTGGGCTACACACCCGAATTGCTGGTTGGCGTTTGGGTTGGCAATGCGGATTATTCTCCCATGGTCAACACCACTGGTGTGGATGGTGCCGCCCCCATTTGGAATCGCTTGATGCAGTCTGGTATCAGCCAATTGCATGGTGGTATTGCCAGCGCTTTTGCCCGACCTAATGACGTTGTGGATCGTGTGATTTGCGCCGTATCTGGTGCAGAACCCAGTGAATATTGCCCTGGTCATAAAACGGAAATTTTCGCTTCTGACCAAATGCCCTTACCTAAAGACCAGGATTTATGGGTGAAAACGCATATTGATTCCTGGACTAATTTACGCTCTTCACCCGCCTGTTCGGAATTTAATAAGGAAGCTTTGGCAGTTAATGTGAAGGATAAGTCGGCAATCGAATGGCTTGGCACAGAACCTGGCCGTGAATGGGCGAGTCGTGTTGGTTTTCCCGACCCTTTGGTCGTTTTGCCCGAGCGGGAATGTCGCGCTGATGATCCTCGTCCGATTATCAACCTGGTTGGCATTCAAGATGGTGGAACGGTGACAGAAAATCCGCTTAAAATCGCGGGTGTGATTGATGCCACAGCTAACTTTAAACAGTTTATTTTGCATTGGGGTGTTGGCGATAAACCAAGCGAATGGCATCGCTTGAGTGATAATTGGTCTGATGTGCCAGTTCGTTCAGAATCGCTGATTAAGGAATGGGACCTGAGTGAGGTTGAAGAAACACTTATTACCATTAGGGTGACCATGCATAGCACCAATAACACGGAAGTGCAAAAGTTCTACCGTCTGCGGTTGCAATTGCCCACGCCGACCCCGACGCCAACCGCCACGCCGACGGAAACGCCGATGCCCACACCAACACCAGAAGCGACACTTACGCCTGAGCCTACGTCGGAACCGCAAAAGCCTACCATCGTTTCGCCTTAAGGTGAGTAATGTTTTGAGGGTTGAGAGCGGTTTAGAACAAGGCTAATTGGGAACTTTGGTATTCCGGTGGGTCACCCAATATTTGTGAAGCGAAAAGCTCACGGTTGAGTAAGGGATTATCATGTAGATTACGGATTTGGCGGAATTTTACAAAATGCCAATCATCTTTTAGTAGTGCTTGCAAACTCTGATCGCGTCTCAACTTATATGAGATTAAGTTCGCACGACTACCTGGTAGGACAATGAGTTTTTTGCCCGGTAGGTCATGGTTTTGGTGCAAGGTTTCCGAGATAATGGCGCTCCCGGTTACAAAAAAGCTAAAAAGGGCTTGGTCATGCTCATCAAGGAAGTAAATTGCGTTAGCGCTTAACTGACGTTTGAAATCCAATCGTAGGGCGATGTTTTCGATGAGTTTTCGAATCGCTTTAATATCTTGATGACGTGTTGTAAAGTTTTCATGCTCATTGAGCGTCCAATGCGATTCATTTTCTGACTCTTTTATTAAGGCATAGGACCTGAGTACATTTTGAACCAAATCAGTTTCCGGGGTCATCAATCCGGGATGACCATTGTTAACCGCCGTGGCAATGTCTAAAGCGCTGATGGTATCGGTGTGTAAAAATTCCTGGCGGATAAGGTCTTCTACGCTGTCGGCAAGTGCAGTGTAGTTTTCTGGTGGTTGCACCAGCCAATAGTTGCCCGTTTCACTGGTTACACCCGGGTTATATCGTTGTAAGAGGCTGGAATCGGTAAAGACTGGATCTAAGTCCTCTTGTACCTTATTGATTGGGAGGGTTGCTTGTTCTTCAGGGTTTTGAAAGAGCAGGTTTTGGGTTTGTAAGCCCAGCACGAGTTGGCTAAAGAGCCTGGGATAGCCAGCAGCCTCACCCCAGATTGCCAAGAAGCCTTTGGCGATTTCTTTTGCCTTTTGACGGATTTGATTTGGGCTAACCTGGCTGGTTTGAGGTATTTTTGTGGGTGAGCGTTTCCATGCTGTTTGCAAAACGGTCACATTGCCTGAGCTTGCAGCACTGTGCAGATTAAAGCCGGCATACTGTGCGGCTTTTACAGACGCAAGGACAAAAAGCGGGTCTAATTCTGATATCTGTAACAAGATGGATGTGGTTGGTCGCACCATGTCATTGAGGCGTACAAGCACTTTTTCAAGCGCGGTCGAATGCCAGGTCCAGTCATAGCGCTGTTTGAGCAGACTGTTGCGCAGGGTTTGGATGCCCTCACGTCCCCAAAGCCAGCCACTCCAAAGCCCCGAAAGATTCCACCAAGCATGGTTGCGGCGCGGAAGGTTGGCATAAATAATGTCTATTTGGTTTTTGTCCAGGGCGGGGCTGAGTTCACGCAGGCGTCCTTTAAACAGGCTGATGCCGCCAGATTTTGGGAGTTTATCAGGCCACGGACGCAGATGAACGGGTTTATCAAACTTAGCCCACTGTTCACACCCTGCTTCTAACGCTTTCCAAAGGTTGTATTCTTGAAAAACCGGTGGTCGCGTCAGTTGTTTTGGACGCGTGCGGCCTTGAGGATGGGTCCATAGCTGGTTGCCCTTATCAGCAGCACTCAGGAAAAGGGCTTGCATAAGTTTTTTTTGCCTCGGGTTAAAGCTTAAACTTTCGATGCGTCCCAGGATTATTTGCAATAACGATAAGGCGCGGTCTGTGTAAAAACCAACCACATCTTCCATGACCGCACGTAAAGGGTCTGTCGGGGAGGCTGTTTTTTCAAGCACTTTGGCGCGAATCATGCCTATGGGTGGAAAGACAGGCAGCTTTTGGTAGATTTCAGGTGTGATGTCCCTTTCTGCTTCCAGACCACAAACCAGACATTTACCAATAGCTAGATGAGGTTGCGGTTGGTCTTCATTCCATATATAACGGTCGACCTCAAAACTGTGATGCTGTTGAGGGTCGTCATGGCTGCTGCAAGCAGGGTTTGGGCAGGGCAGTAAATAATGACTCTGTACCTGCTCTTTCAGGCTTTGACCCTGGCTGGATTTGCTTTCACCAAGATTAAAAAGCGCGGTTTGCATAGCCTCAAGGCTTGGGGCAGAAGCTAAAACCTCAATAATAAAAGCTGAAATGGGATTGTTGGCAGTGACTAAAACGCGATAACCAGTGCGTGCTAATTCCAAAACTGAAAATGGCGATTGGCCATAGGGATCCAACACCCAAGAACCAGGACTGGCATAGTTGTTGAGCCAGCGGCTCGCCATGCCTTCATACCAGGGTGGTAAAAAGCGGTCTAAAGGCAGTCCGCTGGTGGGATTGTCAGGTTGCAGGCGACCGGATACGAAGGGCGTTTCAAAAGCTCTCCATGAAGGTCGGGTGGTGGTCATGGTAATATCCCGGGTTCTATCTGGCTTCCGAGGCTAAGAAAGCCTTGAAACTAAAATGGCAATGCCATAGCCAGGCAAGCTCACCGCATTGGCGCTCATGTGGCTGGTGATGGCATCGTTTCCTTTGAAGATGAGATCCCACTCATTGACCTGCTCAGCAGAAAGCTCAAATTTTTGGATATCTGCTGAAAAATTGAGGATAATGAGGGAGGTTTCCTCTTCCACATGGCGCAGATAAACCAAAAGGTGCTTATTGTTCGATTCGACCAGGCGAATGGTTCCGGCGTGCAAACTGGGGTGTTTTCGGCGCACCTGGATGAGCTCTTTGTAGAAGTTTAAAAGGGAAGCAGGACTGGAAAGTTGATTAGCAACATTACGCACGCTGTCATTGGGATGTGTGGGTAGCCAGGGCTCACCGGTGCTGAAGCCGGCGTTGAGATTGGCATTCCATTGCATAGGCGAGCGGCAACCATCACGCCCTTTATAGAAGGGCCAATAGCGCTTGCCAACAGGATCCTGAATATCTTTACGAGCGACTTTAATATCGCGCATGCCGATTTCTTCGCCGTAATAGATATAGGGTGTGCCACGCAAGGTCAGGAGTAGGGTAGCAAGGAGCTTGAGGCGGATGTCGTCTTCATTGTGGGTGTAGCGTGTAGCAGAACGCGGCACATCATGATTATTAAAGAAATAGTTCGGCCAGGCTTCGTCACCGTGCAGTGCATCCCAATATTGAATGGCGTTACCAAAAGCTTTGGCGTTCCATGGGCTGGCGGCAAAATTGAAGTCAAAAGCAGCATGAAAACGATCTGGGCCAACAAAAGTGCGCGCGTAAGTCGAATCTTCTAGGAAAGTTTCGCCAACCACGTACCGTTCAGGATATTCATCTAAAATGCTGCGAATTTCCTTGACCACGCTCATCATTTCAGGCTGGGAGGTGTCATAAAGATGTTGGTAAGCCTCAAAAGGTCGGCGGGCGATGCCCTTTTTTCGGGGGTTATCGCGCAGTTCGGCATCTTTGTAATAGGCATTGAAGACATCCAGCCGGAAACCGTCCACGCCTTTATCGAGCCAATAACGGAAAATTTTCATCACCATTGCCCGCACCTCCGGATTACGCCAATTGAGGTCGGGTTGGTGTTTTTCGAACATGTGGAAGTAGTACTTGTTCAAGTACCGATCATATTCCCAGCCTGGACCGCCAAAGTGAGAAAGCCAGTTGTTGGGTGGTCCGCCATGAGGCGCGGGGTCTTTCCACATGTACCAGTCATGGTAGGGGTTGTCTGGCGACTTGCGAGATTCAAGGAACCAGCGATGTTGATCGGAGGTGTGGTTGAGTACCAAGTCCATAATGATATGCAAATCACGTTTGTGGGCTTCATGGACGAGGCGGTCAAAGTCCTGTAAATTACCATATTTAGGATCAATGGTGAGGTAATCGGCAACGTCATAGCCAAAATCTTTATCAGGGGACGGATAGATGGGCGAAAGCCAGATGGCGTCAACGCCTAAATCGCGGATATAGTCCAGCTGCTCGATGATGCCAGTCAGGTCGCCGATGCCATCCGCGTTGCTGTCTTTGAATGAGCGCGGATAAATTTGGTAAATAATGCCATTCTTCCACCAACTTTTATTGTTTTTCATGGGACATTACCTCCGAGAATGATTAAACCAATTATACGTAAAAGAGCTCGAATTTTCAAACCTGGCACGTTGCTTGCAAGTTAAAAGCTGATTGTGTTTAAGTATTTAACGCGTTTTTTAGGTGTGAATGGAGGTTGTGACATAAGATAAAATGAAACCAGATATTGATTTTGACATGAATGTAAGTTATGATTAGTGTTTAATGGGATATGTTTTCCTTGCTTTTGCACGACTCATAACATTAAAGGGGATGATTAAGTCTTAGTTGTTAAAAGGGTATCGAAGATACTTTTTTACCTATTTTTAAAAGGAGAAACAAGAATGCAAAAAGTTGTTACCAAAATCGTAAGTTTTCTTTTGCTCGCCGCTCTGTTGGTGAGCCCAGTGGCTGCAGCCGCTCCCGAGCGCGTGTATCCACCTACTGACGAGG
>CAZUZM010000051.1:0-11183 GCA_964624615.1 uncultured Anaerolineaceae bacterium | reverse complement strand
ATTGTATTGGAACTTCCTCTTTTTTTAAAGACTACGGACTTTTGAAACGCATACTATTCGCGATAAGAAAACACATCTGTTTAAGCAAATAACAACCCGTTGCCGTGCTTTAGTGTTGCAAAGGTCGGCAACGGGTTGTTTTAATGTGGAAGCTAAGCCACCTTTTGCATGAACAAGAAGAACAGAATGATCACGTCAACGGCAAAGTCTACTATTTCCCCTCCAGCGAAGCGATGGGAGGGGAATAAAAGGGGTGGGTCATTTCTTCCTATGACCCTTTTTACTAGGTAGAGTTATAAACTCATTGCATTCTTACACGCCATTTTGCATGAACAAAAAGAACAGTATGATCACGTCAACGGCAAAATGAATGAGCCATGCCCAAAAGAAACCCTTGGTCTCATTGATCGACTTCGCCAAAAACCACCCAATAAAACCCGACATAATCGCCCCAAAAATGCCGTTCGGCGCAATGCCAAAGAAGTGGATTCCACCAAACACGACCGCTCCTAGAAACTCCGAGATCTTTGGGTCAAGATTTTCATTGGCAATAATCGTGGTATAAGACAACCGGTAGATCACTTCCTCGGTAAACGAGTTCATCAGGGCTAAAAGTAAAATCATGGGCACTTCGGGGAAGAAGCGGAAAGCCAAACCGTTCTTGGCGGCAACCTGAAAATAGACCACAATCGCATTCACGATGAGGATCGTGCCTCCGATTGTCAATCCTATCAGCCTCCAGCTCTCACCTGCCTTGGGCTTCAACCCGATCCATGGCGCGGGTCGAACGGGGCCGTCGATTTTGGTCACATTGAACAGGCTGAGACGGGTTTTATTCGCCAGAAAATAGAGGATAACCAGCAAACTAACGCTAATTAAGATAGTGGACAGCTGATAGCTGGCGAAAAAGTTCATGATGTCTTTGTCAAAGACGGTGACATTGAACAATGGGGTTTTCATGAAGGCGAACAATAGCCAAGTGGCAACGAAAGTCAAAACGACGACAACTGCAATTCTCCAATACTTCAACATATTAAGCTCCTTTTTGCTTGAACTTTTTAATCTTCTATATTACTATTAGTAATATACGCTGTTTTAGCTAAACTAAAATACAGAGTCAAGAGAAAGGATTACACAATGGCATTTGTTGTACTGGGTTTACTGATGGTTGAGTCTTTGAGTATTTACGGATTACGCAAAGCGTTTTCCGCTGGCATCTCCCTCTTCTATAGTGACAGCCTCGGCAGCCTGCAATCTGCTCTGGCTAAGCTGCTGGAAAAGGGTCATATACACTTTGAGTGGCTGGTTCAAAATGGCAGACGCGTAAAGCTTTATAGCATCACTCCGTCGGGTCGCAAGGCGTTTATCGAGGAAATGATGGCGCCGTTGACCGAAAGACGCCTGGAAGAAACCGTTATGGCAAAAACCTATTTTTTGGGGCTGATTGAAGATTTGAAACAAAGGCGTCTCATTTTGGTAGATATGCTAGCCAAGGTTGAGGCTTCCCGCCAGGCCTTATTGGCAATCAAAGCTGAACTCGACACCTTACCCTCAGAAGTAAAGGGCCTGACCTCTTTCCGCTACCAAACCGCCCCACTTGATTACGGCATCCTCTCACATGGGGTTGCCTTGGATTGGGTTCAAGGCATGCTGGACGAATTGCTTCTATAAGCATTGCCCAACATGTGGAACCCGCTCACACTGTTACACCTTGACCAACACTTCATTATTCTTTTCACTTTAGTGTATAACTCTGACAGTTTTATGAGTGGTAAACCATGTCGTTAAAAGGTATCTTGCTCACCGGCTTGGGCTTCTTGTTCTTAGCCTTAGGATTCATTGGCTTGTTTTTGCCGGTTTGGCCAACCACGCCGTTTGTATTGGCCGCTGCGGCGTGTTTTTCCGTCAATCCAAAAATTCAATCCCGAATCATGAAAATCAACTTCTTCAGAGAGCACTACGAAAATTACCAAAACCGCACCGGTCTGCCACGCAAAAACGTCATCATCAGCCTCACCTGGTTGTGGGGATTGCTCATCCTCTCGATGGTTTTGGTCAAAAGTTACTGGGGTCTTCTACTCATTCTGGTTGGCTTTGGCGTGACCTGGCACATCCTGCACATGGCAAAACGGAAGTAGGCCAAAACTTACACAAGGTTATGTTAGGTGCTGACCGACGCACTATAATGAAGACATTATGAAGAAGCCTGTAATCGCCACCCTGTTCGCCATTTTGGCAGCCGTCTTATATGCCATCAGTATGCCTGCCTCAAAAGTTTTGCTAGGCTCTGTTTCGCCAACCATGATGGCGGCGTTTTTATACTTAGGCGCTGGCATCGGCATTGGCTTCATGCTCTTGATCTCCAAAGATGCCCGGCAAGGTGAGCGACTGGAAAAAGCCGACTTGCCCTACACCATTGGCATGGTTGTTCTAGACATTGCCGCACCCATTTTGTTAATGCTTGGGTTGCGCTTGACCAGCTCTGCAAATGCGGCACTGCTCAATAACTTTGAAATTGTTGCCACGGCCATCATCGCCCTGGCCGTGTTCAAAGAACAGATCAGTAAGACCCTTTGGGTCGCCCTACGCTTCATCACATTATCAAGCATGCTCTTAAGCTTTGAAGGACTAACCGGTTTTCATTTTTCCTGGGGATCGTTGTTGGTTTTGGCCGCAGCTATTTGTTGGGGTCTTGAAAACAACTTTACCCGCAAGATTAGCCACAAAAACACCTACCAAATTGTTACTATTAAAGGGCTTTTTTCAGGCGCTGGTGCCTTGCTCATTGCGCTACTGACTGGAAACACCTTTCCCAGGCCAGCCACGGTGGCAATCGTTCTCCTGCTTGGATTTGTCGCCTATGGCTTGAGCATCTTCTTCTACATCAAAGCGCAAAGCGTGATTGGTGCTGCAAAGACCAGCGCCTGGTACGCCATTGCGCCTTTTGTTGGTGCATTACTTTCCTTCTTGTTTCTCAATGAAGCCATTGGATTACAGTACATCATTGCGTTGGTATTGATGCTGCTTGGCAGCACGCTTGTAATCTTGGATACAATGACGAAAACGCATACCCACGAGCACAGCCACGCATTCGACGAATCCAATGAATGCAATGGTCGAGAGGAAGGATACACCCACAATCACCAACACAAACACTTTTGGACAGATAGCAAACATGACCACAAGCATCCCTGACGCTTCGGGATGAATAAAGCATTCTGGTAATCTACGAAACTCGGGTACAATTTATCCCATGAAAGCGCGTTGGTTTTGGCTGGCTATTCTTCTTGTTTTTCTACTTGGAGCTTGTAAACCTGTCCTCGAAGATGAAACATTTGGCGAGTCCATCGCCACTTTTAGCCAAGAGGAGCTGGTTCACACTGCCGAAATGCGCTTAACCTACACTTACCTTGAAACACTGGTTAATCAACCCACTGCCACCTCCACACCGCTTTTCACCCCAACCTACACCCCTTGGCCAACCGTCATCGCCACCATCGTTCGCACGCCAACGCCAGATGCCACGCCAACCACGGTCACCGAATGCAACCGCGCCGGTGCAGGTGTCCCCTTTGACGTCACCATCCCCGACAACACCACCATGGTCGCCGGCGGAACCTTCGTCAAAACCTGGCGCGTGGTCAATTCCGGTTCCTGCAAATGGACGCGTCTTTACAAGCTCGTTTTCTACTCCCAAAATGCAATGGGCGCACAATATGACAATTTTCTGCAGGGTGAAGTATTGCCTGGCCAAGCCATCGACCTCAGTCTGCAATTTACCGCACCTACCAACCCGGGCACCTATCAGGGCAATTGGATGCTCCAGGATCCAGACGGGAATCTATTTGGCTTGGGCATGAACGCTGACACGCCTTTTTATGTGCGCATTATCGTCACCGACCAAGCCACCCCAACGCCGACCGAATCTCCAGATGCCACGCCAACCCCATAAGCCAAAAGGATAAAAAATGACCCAACACAATCTAGCCGACCCCGAAAACATGCTTTCTTACATCAACCGCTTACCCGACGACCTCGAAAAAGCCTGGCACTTGGGCATGACTCTTCCGCTTTCGCATCTCTCTTTCGACAAAAACCGAAAGCCCAAAGCGATTGTGATTGCTGGCATGGGAGGATCCGCAATTGGTGGTGATATTTTTGGCTCTTATCTGCGCGAGGTTTGTGATGTGCCGGTTTATTCCCACCGTGATTATGGCCTGCCGGCTTGGGCAACAGGTCCGGAGACATTGGTCATCTGCTCTTCGCACTCCGGCAACACTGAAGAAACGCTGGACGCCTTCAAAACCGCATTCGACCGTGAATGCACCATCCTGGCAATCAGCACCGGCGGCAAATTGCAAGACCTGGCGCGCTATGCAGGCAAAGATGCCTGGACGTTTGAACATGACGGTCAACCCCGCACCGCCGTCGCCTACTCCTTTGGCATTTTGTTGGGACTGGTTAACCGCTTAGGTCTGGTCGAGGATCAATCAGTTTATATTAAAGAAGCCATTCAGGTGATGCGCGAGAACCGACACCATTACAACACCCAATCGACGGAAGCAGCCAATCCTTGCGAAGAGCTCGCCATCCGTTTGCTTGACAAAAACGTGGTCATCTTCGGTGCAGGAAGCATGGAGGTGATTGCGCGACGCTGGAAAGCGCAAATCGCCGAATTGGCAAAAGCGTGGGCTTCGTTTGAGGGTATCCCTGAGATGAACCATAACACCTTGGCGGGTTTACTCTTCCCCGAGAAGCTGATTGGCGAAACACTAGCAGTCTTTCTGAGCACATCTACCGACCATCCGCGCAACCAATTGCGCGTTGAAGCAAACATCGAGCTCTTTATGGATGCGGGCATCGAGGTCAACCATATCTATGCAAAAGGTGAAAACCGACTGGCGCACATGTGGTCTTTGTTGCAATTTGGTGATTATGTAAGCTACTACCTGGCACTGGCTTATGGTGTTGACCCCACACCTGTCGCCATTCTAACTGCCTTAAAACAAAAATTGGCAGAAGCCAAGCGCTAAGATTCCCCAACGCGCTTGACTTTCTGCCCATCTCAGTGGATTTCGCTTAGAACAGCGATTTCCATGCCAACATCACACCCAGAATACACAGCGGCACGCCTAAAATCGCGCCTATGAGCGTCATGCAGAGAACAACGCCCAGCACAACTATCACCAAGCCCAGGATAAAGCCGAGCACCCGGCCGGTGACCTTTAGGATCCAAATGACCAATTGCATCAGGGCATAAAAAGGCCAAAGCAAAAGCGGCACTTTCTTTTTCGTTTCCATTTTCACTCCTTTCAAGCCTTGAACCAGGCTACTAATAAGAGTATAGGGCAATACTTTAAAGGCAACTATAGATTTTCTACTGACTGGCACATACAAAAAAA
Organism: uncultured Anaerolineaceae bacterium; assembly: GCA_964624615.1. GTDB lineage: Bacteria > Chloroflexota > Anaerolineae > Anaerolineales > Anaerolineaceae > Mesolinea. Next base: position 5,781 of record CAZUZM010000051.1, on the reverse strand, counting down.
CATATTTTACGCCAGTGTCACACCGAGCGCATAACGCCCCATATATTAACAAACACCACGCAGTAAGACACTTTGGCGATTGGAAGAGCATGGCAAGATGCCATGCTGAACTACGAGGAGTTCATTCCGTCATCCTTTTTTTGTTCGTCCCAGTGTCCTCTCCGGAACACAGCTATCTAACCGTTCCAGTTTGGTCCCCTGACCAAGCGATTCCATTGGGCAGCACATACCTTGCACACGTTCACTTTACATTTATCTCATTCATCCCTGTATTCAGCATGGCAAGATGTCATGCTGAACATCAAAATGATCGCGCCGATGTCACGCTGAGCGTATAATGCCACAATTAACAATTAACCCCCAGTAAGACGCCTCAGGGATTTGAAAGAGCATGGCAAGATGCCATGCTGACCGGTGTGAAGTTCGTTCGAGCATCCTTTTTGTTCGTTCTGCTGCCTTTAATATTCATTCCGGCGTCCTCCTTCTCTTGTTCGTTCCGGCGTCCTCCTTCTCTTGTTCGTTCCGGCGTCCTCGCCGGAACACAGCTATTTAACCATTCCAGCTTGGCCCCCTTACCAAGCTGTTCTTAAATTGATTGCCTTGTTTTTAAAAAACTCTGATATAATAAGCGCCTGTTCGGAGAGGTCGCATAGTTGGTCTAGTGCGCTCGCTTGGAAAGCGAGTATACCGAGAGGTATCAAGGGTTCGAATCCCTTCCTCTCCGCCATCAAACCCCACTTCTATCGTGGGGTTTTTGTTTATCCAACATCACACTTATGCAATTGAAAAATGCGCCAATACCATCCTATTCAGGACTTTAATACAACTACATTTTTTTGACACCAAGAGACTTCCTTCTGACCTTAGCAAAAGCTTATGATGATAGCTGGGCGTCATAAAGGTGGTCATTGTTTTATTTGCCAGTCCACTACTTTTACTTTAAGATTGTCGTAAGATTGCCGCTCATCCCAAAAAAAATTGCCAGATATCACCTTGAGTTGACACCAATACTGTCTCACATGTATTGAACCCATTCACACACTTGATTAATTTTTTACAGCATGTTATTATTCTAGAACGTCGCAAATTGACGGATCCGGTATATCGCGACTACTGAATCCCTAAAAAACTACAATTGTTTTCGTGTACTCTAACCTTAATTTTAGGTTGCTGCTATCTCTGTATTCACAAATCTTGGGAGGATAACATATGGAAACTTTAGCATTCCACAAAACTCACGACGCTCTCTTCTTCGGCTTCAAGCTACAATCCAACAAGAACCATGTTGTCGGCTTGGACCCCGCCTATGTGTACGAAGTGCACCGCAGGCGCCTCTCCCGGTTCATCAATATGCTGTATGATCCGGACCGTTCCATTAGTTATTGTATCCGCACCGTTACCCGGGTTTTCAATCGCAAAACCGTCGGTGGTGAAATTGCCACTTATTTTCTGGTCAAAATCCCAGAAAAAGATGCCGCTATCGCTCAAGGAACCGCTCTTTCGATAAAAATGCTGCTCGCAGGAAGTTTTGAAGATACTTTCTGGAAAGAAATCACCAATGCTGATGAATTGGCGAAGGCAATCAACCCCATCGCTGATCTGCAATCAAGCCATCACTATGAAATTCACCGGCGACAAGAATCCATCGCCACCGATAGCCTTTTGTTTGAAAACGTCTTTGGGTTCCTCCAAAACACAAGTACGCCTAAGCAACCCAAACCAGACTCATCGGTTTTCTATGTTCACCCCTTTACACCCCCCAATGGTGGTTTCGAAAAACTGGTTACGACCTTGCTCAACGGCAATCAGGACATGGTTTTCACAACCATTATTTCACCAACCAAACTGGACCCATCAGAAACCGATTTTTTGTACAAACAGATCTCCTTGTGCGAGCAAAAACACTCGCCAGAAGGCAACTCGCTGAACATCCCTGTGTCACGGGCGATCGGTTTGGCTGATGCCCTTATGCGGCAGCTGCTTTTGTTGCAAGACGCTCCTTACCTGATGTCCACCTTCGTCTCCAGCACAAAGCCGATAGACAAACTCATCCTCGAATTTTGTGGTTTGGCCATCACTGAGCCTGTCGCTTATGGCCTTTATGCAGACCGTCCCGTGCAAAGCACCATCTATAACGTCGGCGGTTATGACATCGTTGCTGCTGAAAACGAAGAGGAAGCCAAAGCCTTAGCCAACCAGGTTGAGACCTTGTCACACAACAAGTGGAAACAGGATGGAAACGACGCGCTACGCCATCGACTACTCCATCTCGTCGAAGCGAACGAAGCTTTGTGTGGCTTCTATTTTCCGGTGAATGCCGAGAGGAACCTTCCCGGATACGATCTTCACTCTCTTGCTGAGCAGGACCTTCCGCGTGAACTTCGACAACTAGCCCATTCAAGCGAGCCCAAGCTGCTGATTGGCAAGAACTACGCTTCTGGTTTTGAACAGGATGTCTACCTTTCTGAAGATACGCGCCGTCAGCATACTTACATCGTGGGGCAAACCGGCACAGGAAAGTCCACCCTCATGAAAACCATGATCGTATCGGATATGAAAGCCGGCAACGGCATGACCGTTATCGACCCCCATGGTGAACTTTACAATGACCTTCTGGAAATGATTCCCGAAAGCCGTAAGGATGATGTTATCCTGTTAGATCCAGGTGATTTCTTACACCCATTTGGCTTCAACTTTCTTGAGATTTCGGATAAAAACCAGAGCCAAACTATCGTGAAGGATTTGAGAGCGATTTTCAAACGCTTCATCACTGAGTACTATTCTGTTAGTGGCGAATATGCTGGGCCGGTCTTCTTCCAACATGTGCAAAACAACATGCTTCTGACAATGTCTGACATTGATAATCCTGGGACGATTATGGAGTTTTACAATATCTTCCAACACAGGGATTATTGGCAGCGCTGGCTTCCGCTTAAGCATAAAACGCCCCTCATGGTGTCTTGGACAGACCTCTTGGAACGCACAAACTATTTAGCGACCGACAAAGGTTCGCGCCTTGGTGACTATTATTCAAGTAAGTTTGAGGATTTTGTTAACGACACGCGCCTGTCAAACATTTTTGGTCAACCCAGATCGACCATTAACCTTGAGGAGGCGATAGACAGCAACAAAATCATTTTGGTAAACTTGTCAAAAGGACTTTTAGGCGAAGCCAATGCCTCCCTCTTTGGCATGTTTGTTATGGCAAAGCTCAACGCAACCTTTATGCAGCGCGTTGAGAAAATCAGAAAAGGTCAAAAACTCGCGCCTCATTATCTCTACGTTGATGAGTTTCAAACCATCGCGACCGAAAACTTTTCAATTTTGCTTGCAGAAGCACGAAAGTTTGGTTTAGGCTTAATCTTGGCCAACCAATACTTGAGCCAGATTTCGAGTCAAAAGATTTTGAACGCAATCATCGGGAACGTTGGCACCATCATCTCATTCCGCCTTGGGATGGAAGATGCAAAAATATTGGATACTCAATTTGCGCCGTCTTTCCGTGCGCAGGATCTCTGTGACTTACCCAATTATTATGCGGCTTTGCGCACCAATATCCGCGGAGACCGAACCGCACCATGCAGTTTCAAAACCATCAAACTTGAACCAGACGCCAATACCGTGAGTAAGACCCAACTTGTCAATCGCTCAAGGAACAGGTATTGTGTGCCATTGAAACTGGCAGAATTCCTGGTCGAATCATCTATGGCGACACCCAGAGCTGTGAGTATGGAAAAGCATGTCGACGCCCCAGACAGCAAATCTACTTTAAGCACAATCGACTTGAGAGAAAGCGAAGCCCTATATGCCCCAAGGGATTTTGATGACGATTACCTCCAAGAGCTCGCTTTTGAGTTCCAGAGAAGCATGGTGAAGTACTTGATGGACACCGGAAAGTACAATAACACCCAAGTTCTCAGAATACTGGAAAAAGCTAAAGCGCTGGATTTCAAAGCCGTTTTGGAAACGCCGGATGGTGTCGCTGAGGTTGAAAATCTCGTCAGAGATAAAAAAGACCAAAAAGAGCTTGCAGGCTTTTTCTTGGAGAGGAAGCGTGACTACTTCCGGACAATTGTTCGCAAGGGATTGTACACCACTAAAATCGTCGAATTGACCAATGGTCTTTCGCAGCTCTTGACCAACATCAATGATAAATCTTGGAGTGGTGTACAAGAAAATCTGACTAAACTCATAAGAGAACGTAGAGAAATTGCAGACCAAACGGCGCCTATATTCGTAGAGAAGGATGAATTAGACCGCCAGATCAAACTCATTGAATATACCAACGACGATGATGATGAATAATGCCCTTTCCTGGCAAAACAGGACTTGGACAAGTTATCCCAGTCCTGCTACGCATCATCAACCTATTAACAACGAAAAGAGGGTGCTGAGCACCCTCTTTTTTGTCGGTTTTCTTTGAAATCCGAATACTTAATCCTAGTACATGCCTCCGGGGGGCATAGCAGGCGCAGCGGCCTCGGGTTCGGGGATGTCAGTAATCAAGGCTTCAGTGGTCAGGATCATGGCTGCGATAGAAGCAGCGTTTTCCAGGGCACCACGGGTCACTTTGGCAGGATCGGTCACGCCAAGTTTCACCATGTCGCCGTATTCTTCGGTCAACACGTTATAACCCAAGTGCTTATTGCCTTGTTCGGCTTGCTTTTGGCGTACGGTTGAAACAACCACAGAACCATCCTGGCCAGCATTTTCAATGATGCGGCGCATGGGCATGGTAAGGGCATGGCGCACAATGTTGACGCCGATTTGCTCGTCATCCTGAGCCATTTTGACGTCCTCGAGAGAAGCCATAGCGTTCACCAGGGCAACACCGCCACCAGGCACGATACCTTCTTCAACAGCCGCGCGGGTCGCAGATAAAGCGTCTTCGACACGGTGTTTCTTTTCTTTGAGCTCAGTTTCGGTTGCAGCACCCACACGGATGATAGCCACGCCACCGCTCAGTTTCGCCAAGCGTTCCTGCAGTTTTTCGCGGTCATAATCGCTGGTAGTGTTTTCAATTTCAGCGCGGATCTGCTCAATGCGGCCACGGATGGCAGCAGCATCACCCTTACCGTCAACGATGGTGGTGTTGTCTTTATCAACGGTCACTTTTTCAGCTCGACCGAGGTCTTCGATGGTCGCGGTTTCGAGTTTGCGGCCGGTTTCTTCAGAAATCACGGTGGCGCTGGTCAAAATGGCGATGTCTTGCAACATAGCCTTGCGGCGGTCGCCAAAGCCTGGGGCTTTCACAGCCACAACATTGAGCATACCGCGAATTTTGTTCAACACCAAGGTAGCCAAAGCTTCACCGTCGATATCTTCGGCGATGATCAAGAGTTCGCGCTTACCAATCTGAACCATTTTTTCGAGCAGTGGAACGATGTCGGTAGCAGCGGAGATCTTCTTGTCATAGATAAGAATGTAGGGATCTTCGATGTTGGCCATCATGTGCTCGGGATCGGTCACAAAATAGGGGCTGATGTAGCCACGGTCAAACTGCATACCGTCAACATATTCGGTCTCAAACTCGAGGCCCTTGGATTCTTCAACGGTAATGACGCCGTCTTTGCCGACTTTGTCCATCACGTCAGCGATGAGGTCGCCAATTTGGGTATCCTGGGCGGAAACGGTCGCAACGGATCCAATTTCTTCCTTGGTGGTGATGGCAATAGCCTGACCATGGATTGCTTCTGAGACGATCTTGGTCGCGGTTTCGATGCCACGCTTGAGCAGCATGGGGTTGGCGCCGGCGGCCAGGTTCTTGAGGCCTTCGGTCAC
>CAZUZM010000050.1:8458-11241 GCA_964624615.1 uncultured Anaerolineaceae bacterium | reverse complement strand
CAGATCGTTATACCATTGATACTTTAACGGGTTTGGAAGAACAACTCAACAAAGTTCTGGCGCAGGTGCGCAACGGTATTCAAGCGCTTTCACCTGACGGAAAGTAAGTCTATTAACTCTCAAAGTAGTTACATATTTCGACTTTTTTCATTAGTTGGATGCTCTGGCTAGTGGAATAAAAAGATCAAGTAGAAAAAAAAGGATTAATCACGGATTAATCCTTTTCATATGATGGGTTATGCACCTACTTATCGCTTAAGGAGGAAAATTTAGTCCTATAATTCGATTGTTGTTTCAATACTATCCACTATGTAATATTAGGTAATTTAAGGTCGAACTTACCTCCAAGAAGCCCCGATGTTATTCCGACTACAGCAACCAATACCATACTGGCAGCACCAACAAGCTTCCAATTGTATTCTTTATTCTCAGAATCTTTCTTATTGACATTTTCTTCAATTTTTATTTCTTGTTCTCTGATTTCACTGTCTTTTTTTTCTGCAATTTTTATCAGTTCTTCTTGCCTGCTCAGAATTTCTAAACGCGAATTCTCAGATAAATTTTCATTTTCCAAACACTTACTATAATCTGATTGTACCTGTTTCAACAAATCGTAAAACTGTATTCTACTATCGTGAGCATTATCAAGTTCCTTGTTTGCAACATTATAGTACTCATTAAGGCTGTTTTCATTGCTCTTAACAATGCCATCCAGTATTCCTTTATACTCTTTGAACGTTGATGTTAATAGCCCAATAAATTCGGGGAATTGTGCAAGTATTTCGTTTGCAACTTCAGGTCTTAACTCACCAAGTTTTGATGCAAAACTTACTATGTCATACTTTGATAAATTTTTAAAATTAGCTCTTTCCATTAGAGTAAGAACTTGTCTTTCTTTATTAGTATAGCTCATGCTCTCTCCTCCAAATATATTGGCGTTATTTATTTTTTTAGAGAATCTCATTCTATCATTTATTTCTACCTAAACTGATTTTTTATTGCTTCATCTTGCGAATCAGGCTTGAATATCTAATCTTCGTTTGTCCACATTAATTTAGTCTATCCTCAATATCAAACAGCTTTATCTTACGAAGGACTCAAGCAACTTTTTGTTCTTGTGCTTGAAAATGATACTTATAGGTATCTCTCTAAAACGAATTATCGCAATCAGTTTTTAGTTCAAAAGTATGTCGTTTCCTATGCTTTGTTAGGCGTTGAATGTTTGGCCATCTTATTCTTTGTTGGCAAGGGCTGACGCTCTTCGCGATTGTTTTTTCTTGGTTTGGCATAAACCGGAGCTTGGGTCAGGGCTTGTTTGAGCACTTCGTCCATATGGTCTACAAACACCAGGTTGAGTTGTTCGATAACCGATTTTGGCACATCCACCAAGTCTTTCTCATTTTTGGTTGGTAAGAGGATGGTTTTGATACCTGCACGGTGAGCCGCCAGCACCTTTTCGCGCACACCACCCACGGGTAGCACGCGTCCCCGCAAGGTCACCTCACCCGTCATGGCGACCTCATGGTGAATGGGGATGCCCAACACAGCCGAGCTTAATGCGGTTGCCATTGTGATACCGGCGCTGGGGCCGTCCTTGGGGATAGCGCCTTCAGGGATGTGGATGTGAATGTCTGATTCCTCAAAGAGGTCCTTAGGGATTTCAAAGACTTCGGCTTTACTTTTAAGGTAACTCAAAGCTGCTTGCGCGGATTCTTGCATAATTTCACCCACTTGACCGGTGATTTGCAAGTTTCCTTTGCCAGGAATGACTAACACTTCAATTTGCATGATTTCGCCACCGTTTTCGGTCCAGGCAATAGCGGTGGACATGCCGATTTCGTCTTGAAGTTCAGCGGTAATGGGAAAGAACTCCACGGGTCCCAAGCGCTGTTCAACAACTTCTGGTGTAATGAGCTTGATGATTTCTTCGCCCTCAGCTTTTTTGCGCGCGGTTTTACGGAGCACAGCGCCAATTTTGCGCTCAAGCTCGCGAACGCCGGCTTCATAGGTGTAGCTTTTGATGATGAACCGCAGCGCTTCTTCAGTAAAGTCGATGGATTCATCATGAAGACCGTTTTCTTCCAACTGGTCCGGGATGAGGAATTGGCGGGCGATTTCAAGTTTTTCTTCCTCGATGTAACCGGGAAATTCAATCATTTCCATGCGGTCGAGCAAAGCTGGTGGAATGCTCATCACGGTGTTGGCTGTGGTGATGAAGAACACTTTTGAAAGGTCAAAAGGCACTTCAAGATAGTGGTCAGAAAAGCTGTGATTTTGCTCAGGGTCCAAGACTTCAAGAAGCGCGGAAGCGGGGTCACCATGAATATCTGAGCTGAGCTTGTCAATTTCGTCCAACATGAACAAGGGGTTCGAGACACCCACTTTGTTGAGCGTTTCAAGAATGCGGCCCGGCATAGAACCCAAATAGGTGCGCCGATGGCCACGAATCTCGGCTTCATCACGCACGCCACCCAAAGAACGCCGCACAAATTTGCGACCCATAGCCTCTGCAATCGATTCGCCCAGGGAGGTTTTGCCGGTGCCAGGAGGCCCTACAAAACACAAAATAGGTTGGCGATTGCGGCGTGGTTTAAGGGAACGCACCGCCAGGTATTCCAAGATGCGATCCTTGGCTTTGGGCAGTCCGTAATGGTGTTCGTTGAGAATATCCTGAGCTTCTTGCATATCCAGGCGGTCTTCGGTTTCTTCACTCCAGGGCAATTCCAAAAGCCAATGCAGGTAGGTGGAAATCATGCCACTTTCAGGCGAAAGCGTCGGGGTCA
>CAZUZM010000050.1:0-8358 GCA_964624615.1 uncultured Anaerolineaceae bacterium | reverse complement strand
AGCCAATGCAGGTAGGTGGAAATCATGCCACTTTCAGGCGAAAGCGTCGGGGTCATTTTGAGGCGCTCGAGCTCTTTTTGGGCTGTTTTGATGACTTCTTCGGGATAGGTTTTTGTTTCCAACAGGGTTTCAAGCGTGCGAATATCTGGATCGGCAGACTTTCCATCGTTGAGTTCCTGCTGTAATTTCTCTAGTTTTTCGCGTAGGAACATCTCGCGCTGACCTTGATCCAGGTCTTGTTGGACGCGGTCGTTGATTTCGGACTCCAATTTCAGCAAGTCGACTTCACGCCTAATCAGTTCAAAAACGGTATTGATGCGTTCCGCTGGGTCAACAGAGGTGATAATCTCCATCTGTTGATTTCGTTTCAGGTCCATGCTCGATGCGACCAGGTCGGCAAGCTCACCGGGATCTTCGATTTGCCGAGAAAACTCAATGACTGAAGGAGGCAAGTGTTGGGTGATTTTTGCCATTTGGTTAAAGCTTTTTGACACTTGGCGCATCAATGCTTGGACTTCTTTTGAGCGCCGTTTGGGTTCTTTTATAGGGCTTAACGTGGCATAAAGCTTATTGTCTTCCATGAAAATCTCATGCACTTCAAGGCGTCGTCGCCCTTGCACGATGAACGAAAAGGTTCCATCAGGGGTTGGGAAGGGTTCGCTCACCGCAAGCTCAACCGCTAAGGAGAGGAAGCTTTTATCCTCTTCATTGCCATCATCAAAAAGCCCAACAATGGTCGATTGCGTTTCGTAGGCTTCAAAAACTGATTGAATGGCCGCGGTGTCGTCGGGAATCGTGAATGGGGTCAAGGCACTAGGGATGACCGGGTTTTCGGTGATGATAATGGCAGGCGCATTAAAAGTTCCCCCTTTTCCAGTGCGACGGTTTGGAATATCGTTAATATCAAACAGATTCGAAAAATCGATGGGTGGAAAAGATGGGTTTTTGGGGTTACTTTGATCCATGTTAAGGCTCTATCCTTGATAATCTTGTCGCCAAATGGCGCGAATGGCAGCTGCTAAAAACAGGCTGCCAGTGGCAATGATACCTTTGCTGTTGCCTGCCAGTTCAAGCGCTTTGGCTAAACCGGCTTCCGCTGTGCTTTTAGCGTAGCTTGGTTTTCCATATGGTTCCAGCATCTTTTGGAGTTCGAATGCGTCTGCGGCGCGTGGGTGGATCGATTGGGTGCAAACGACCGCTTCAACTTTTGGGATGATGATATCCATCATTGTTTTGAGACTTTTATCGGCTGAAGCACCCAAAATGAGGATGAAAGGCAGGTTGGGGAAGTATTCATCCAGGGTTCGGCAAAGCTTTTGAATCGAATCACCGTTGTGGGCAGCATCCGTAATGAGGGGTGGGTTCTTGCGCAGGATTTCAAAGCGGGTTTGCCAGTGCACATGCTGGAAGCCTTGATGGAGGCTGTCTTGATTGATTTTGAATCCAAGCTTACGTAAAACTTCAAGCGCCGCTAACGCTGTGGCGGCATTGTCCGCCTGGTGTTGCCCGAGCAAAGGAAGCTCTAAGGTCACTGGGACAAGGCTTTCTGTGGTTTGGCAATCGCCATTCGTGCTTTGGATGTTCACCACTTGGTAGTCTAAGGTGTGTGATGTGGTTCGCCATTGGTATTCTTTTTCAACCATGATGGCGGGTGCCTTTTGGGCTTTTGCCATGCGTAGGATTTCTGCCTCTGCTTCTTCAAATTGAGGCGCTATGACCACCGGGCGGTTAGGTTTGATGATGCCGGCTTTTTCATGGGCAATTTCTGTCAGAGTGTTGCCCAACACATTCATATGGTCATAAGACACGGGTGTAATCACCGATACCAATGGGTCGACGATGTTGGTCGCGTCCAGGCGTCCACCCAAGCCGACCTCAAGGACGACGATATCCACGTTCTGGTTGGCAAAGTATCGGAAGGCAATGGCTGTTGTTAGTTCAAAGGTGGTGACATCATTGACCTGCTCTGTGCGCGGTCGCATCTCATCCGCCAAGGACACCAGGTCTTCAACTGAAATCTGCTCACCGTCAATTTGAATGCGTTCGCGGAAATCTTCCAGGTGAGGGGAGGTGTATAAACCGGTTTTATAGCCGGAAGCGCCTAAGGCTGAGGCAATGAATGAAGCTGTAGAACCTTTGCCCTTAGTACCAGCGACATGCACGCACGGATAGTGACGGTTGGGCCAATCCAACAATGCCATTAAACGGTTCATGCGGTCGAGCTTAAAAAAACGGTGGGCTTCGTCCACATGACGGTTCATACTGAAATCAATCCAACTATAAATCCAATCCAGGGTTTCTTGGTAACGTGTTTCTAGGTTATCCATTTAGAGCTATCTCACCTTTTATGATGTTTCTAATCTGTTGTTGGCTCTACATCCATCAACAATAAGTAGCCAATGATAGCATAATCGCCACTTTTGAAGTCAACCAAAACGCATTCGCGGTTGAAATTGTCAAAACGTCGTTCCGCCATCGGCAATAAGGTCAATTTTGTGCCAATCGGAACCCGTCCTACTGCCCGGAAACTATCATAACAATCACTGCGCACATAGACCTCACGCAAGGTTCTCACGAACGCAATTGGCGTAGGTGTGACGGTAAGGGTCGGTGTTGGTGAAAGATAGGGCGTTGGTGTTAGCGTTGGCTCTGGGGTGAGCGTAACCGTTGGTGTCATGGTGATGGTAGGCGTGTTAGTCACCGTTGGGGTTTTTGCCAGGTTTCTTGCTTCAATGCTGGCACTCATTCTTCGAATGCCAAAACTGATTGATGTAATTAACAAAGCAGCGATTACCAGCAAAGCCAAAACCGCGATAGCATAACTGGGGAAGTAATTGCGTTTGAGTTCAAGCACGTCAGGGTCTTGTGGGAAGCGTTTGCGTGGGCCGCTGCTGATTTTCCAGGAATCGAGGGCAAAAAATTTATTGCCAGTTTCAAAGCTTTCTTTGGCACGGGCAATCGCATCCAGGTTGGTGTCGATTTCGGTTTCGAGGCGGCTGATTTCATCTTCGAGCGTCAGACTTTCGGCGTCATAAGCGTCTAGTTGGCGTAGGAGGTCAAGATTGTCCCTGGCGCCAGCCACTTTCTGTTTGGCTATGCTTGCGGTTGGTGCTGTGGCAGCTTCTTGTTTCAGGCGCTGGGTGTTATCCAAAAGGTTTTGAATGGTTGCTGGAATCATCAAATCCAATCGGGTTCTAAGGCGACTGATTTGCTCAATCTCACCGTATTTCATGCGGATGCGCTCGAGTTTGCCCTTAGAATCGGCTAACATTGCGGGTGGAATTTTGCCACTCATGCTAACCACATCGCTAATTTCGTTGATTGCTGAGATATCCGCGCGGGTTTCGTTGGCTTTGTCGATGTATTCAGGAATGGCAACCGCGCTGGCGGCGGTTTGGATTTTTCCTAACGCGCCTTGCAAGTCGCCAATGTTAAGTAAATTGAGGCCTTCCTTGTAAACATCATAGGCTTGCATTTGGTTTTCAAGGTCGTGGCGCAGGTCTTCGCCTTCGCGCCAGCGTTTAATGCCGGCTTCTTCGAGGTGGTCAAATGCCTCGTCAAGATAGTTGAGGGCGATTTGATAACGGAAAACGCGGGCAGCACTTTGCGCTTTACCGTAGGCTTTACCTGCCTCGGGCGGCAGCGCAACACTGGGGATATTACCCGAGCGTAAGTATTCTTCTGCTTCGGCATGATGCTCTTGGGCACGCATCCAGGAGGGTTCCATTTGGATGACTTTTTCATAAAGCGGGATGGCGACTTGATAATTACCTTTGTAAAAAGCTTCTTCTGCTTGATCCATGAGTCTTTCGGCTTCTGGATCATGTGCAGATTGGAAGAAGCGTTTAAGTGGATCGCCGTCCATGCCACCCAAGCCATCACTTTGAAGAATTTGAGAGAAAATGGGAGGTGGTGCACTGGTTTCTTCCGAGAGGATAGCTGGTTCCGATGGTTGTGGTGTCGGGACCGGAGTTGGTGAGGTGTCATCAGTAACAGTGGCTTCGGCTACCTGGGCTGGTTTTGGAGCCGCTTGGGTTGGCGTTTGAGGTGCAGGTACGCCAGCCTGACGACGGCTAATCTCGCGCTGAAGTTCACGCATCAGGCGTTCAGCTTCTTCTAGATCGTCGATATCAACTTTAGCGCTGATACGCTGCGTTGAAAGGGCTTCGAGAAAAGATGAAAGCTCGCTTTGGGCATGCAATAAATCAGCATCTTCTGCTTTGGGCATGGCGAGCACTTTTTGAGCTGTTTCAATTAAGGGTTTTATCATAATGTCCTCTGGCAAAGCCATGCAAAACTTAGCGTTTTGCGGCAAGAATGGCTAGTTGAGTCTTCATTTCGGTCGCACTGGCGAAACCACCTTTGAGCGCTTTTTCAAGAAATGCCATTTCGTCATTATTCAGGCGGTTCTGCACATCAAAAGAATAAGAGGCTTTGAACTGGCTGGGGGAATTGGCGATTTCATCAGGTCGGTTTCCGCCAACCACGGCAGCACCTGGGGCTTGTTGTCCGGTAAACAGGTGGTGCAAGGCACGTGCGCTGAATTGGAGCAGGTCATCGCGGATGACTTCCGGTGGGATGCCTTCGCCAAACCAGCGTCCGATGTTCCAGTCCAGAATAATCACTTTCTGACGGGGTTCGTTCCAGTAGTAATGCAGCAGCTTGTGGTCCAGGAATACAGCGCCTTGGTCGTGGGCTTTCTCAAGGATGCTGCAAATTTGCATGGCTATATCCAGCACTTGTTTCATGCTCAGGTTTTGGATGAAGGCGCCACGCGTGTAGCCGGCATCGCTGACCATGTAGAGGTTGTCTTCCCAACGGCGTTCAAGGATGAGGAAAGGTAACCAACCATCTTGCAAGCGCTCGTCAAATTGGGCTAACAAATCTTCGGTTTCGCGTGGCTCAAAAATAGCCAAGGTGCCTTTGATGTTTTGTCCACCGCTTTGAAGCTCCAGGATTTTTGAATTGGGTGCCAATTCATCGGGCCATTTTGTACCTGGGTCAGGCTTCAAAAAGCCGCCCAATAGCATAGGCGTGATGACATCATCCAGTCCTTTGAGTTTGGAGAGGATGGTGAATTCTTCCCGGAACAAGGGCATGGCGTAGGCCAGCTTATCGTGCCGCATAACCTTGAAAGCAGGGTTTTGGCGCCAGGGCATCTTACCGCTGGCATGTTTAAGCAAAAAGACCCGCGCGCTGGAGCCTGCGGCTTCAGGTACGGCAACATCACGATGGCCAATGCTCAGCCATGTGTCAAGCGCTTCTCCAAGGAAGAAGCCAGTTGGTGAATCAAGTTTTTCTTCGCGCACAATAGTCCTCTAGACTGGGTATTTTACCATCTTTGCTGGTCAGGCACTTTGAAGTAGTCGGTATCACGCCTCAATAACTCATCGAGCCAGGTCAGCAAGGGATGAATGCTCTCAATGGCTTGGATGTTCTCCCGAATTTTTCCCAGATGACCTTCGGAGAGCAGATCGAGGTATTGTTGTCGCCAATGACGGTAAAGGTTGAAATCGCGGCTGGGCGGCACGATGAGGTCATTAAGTTGGACGAGGGTGAACATCAGTTCGCCAGCGCTATTGAGCGCGAGACGGGTGCGTGCCATTTGGGGGTTGTTAAGCACATCCAAGGCTCGTGCAACACTTTGTAAATGGCGCATGATGAGCAAAATGTTTTGATTGATTTCGCTTAGGATGGGTTGGTAAACCATAGCCAACCAAACGTTGGCTTGGATATTGTTGTGGTCAAGGGATTGCCAAAAACTGTAAAAACTGGCTTGAGCTTGGCTGGCAAATGAAATCATATCTGCAAGACTTTCGATGAAGATGCCCTGGTTTTCGACTTTACGCCAGGCTTGGCTAAGCATGCCGAGTTTGCGTTGGGTGGCTTGCAGATCTGGGAAAAGGGAGGTCCGTGTTTCACTTCCCGTAAGGATATCCCATTCTTTTTGCTTGATTTTTCCCAGTGCCGGCAGGATGAGGTCTTGCCATTGTTTGTTGGCTTTTTGTATTTCTTCTATTTGAACCCAAGTTTGGGCGGTTTGGGGTGGCTTTGGTGGTAGGGCGTGGGTTCGGTTTTGGCTTGCATAGCGCCAGTTTTCGATGAAGTCCAGAACGCCAAAAGCTTCTTTTACCCGGTTAATATCAGCAGGAGGAAAGTCACTGGGTTCAAGTTGATCGGTTTTACCCTTTTGCATTGCCCAAACGTGTTGGAAGCGTTGGCTTAATTTGGCATAAAGGAAATGATAATTAGGGATACTTGTCTTGATTTGCTCCAGCGCATGTTTGGCGTCATTTTTTGAGGCGAGCGCTTTGTGGAATGCGCTAACGGCATCTTCCTGAGCTCTTGAAAAACTTTTGATTGGTTTGGCTGGTGCCAAGAAATCGAGACTGAGCCCAGAGTAGTCTGCCCAACTAAAAGGCATACCCACCTGACGAAGTTGTTCACGCATGAGGTCAAGGTCTTGGCAGGACTGGAAGGCTTGCGCCATGCTGACCATGGCACTCAACCAACCAGGAACACCCAACCTAACGTGCGCTTTGGGCAGAGCATTCAACATTTGTTTACCAAAAGCGTTGAGGCTTTGTTCGTTTTGGGGTCCTTCCTTGAGCGTTTCAACCCACTCCGTAGTGTCTTTGACGGTTTGGTCGATGTCCTGAAGGTACGCCAGGTTAGGGTCCAACAAGAATGTTTCGCGCAGAAGTTTGTGGATTTGGTCCAGCTCTGCATTTGTCCAGGCACGGTAAACCTCACGGATTTTGCCTAAGAGGGTGGTTAGGCTGAGCTGATATTGCGGTGGCAAGGCTAGTCCAAAAGCGCTTAGTTGGGCAAGCACTTCCCGTGTGGCAAGCAATTTTTCGCCCAGGGTTTCTTTCTCGGAGAGGCTTTTCCAGGTGGTTTGGATCCCTGAAAGATGCTTTTCCAAATCCTTAAGCTGGGTCATTTGCTCTGGATGGATGGCATTCTGGGCTTTTAGGCGTTGGATATTTTCTTGTAAGGATTTTTGTACTTTGGGGAGAACGTCAGGCAAAATAACGGACTTATCCTTTAAACCAATGGCTAACTTGCGCATAGATAAAAGCGTCGCCGTTCTGTTTTCCTCTGAAAAGTGTTTGGAAAAGTCTTTTTGGAAAGCCCACATAGCCTCGGCCCACTCTTCTTTGAGCGTTGGTCTGAGCAGGCGTTCCAATCCTTCATGATTGGTCTTTTGCAAAGTTCTAAAGAAATAGATAGCCAGTTGCCAATGGGGAGGTAGAGCCAGGTTGTCTTCTGTAAGCTGGATGAGTTTATACCCAGACTCGGCATCATTATTTTCCAAGAACTGGAACCATAACTGGCTGGCACTTTCGAGGATAGGCTCGGTCTGAACTTCAACACCCAGGCGTTCCAATGCTTTTTTGAGTTCAAATACGTTACTCAGGCTTTCGATGGTATCGGCAGACTGTAAGTACTTTGAGAAAAGAAGTTGGTACTCCAGCACGCGCATCGCCAAATGGTTTTCAAGGTACTCCACACGCATTTGAAGATGAAAAATGTCCAGGTCCGTTAAGCCTTTGGCTGAGATGGGCCAACCCAGGTCGACCAAAAGGTCTGGCGAAATTTGGGTGAGAAGCTGGCGTCCTTCATCGATTAGCTGTTGAAAGTCCAGGCTGGGGTTGATTTGCCCATCGGGTGCTTCTGGATCAAAGCGTAAACCATTACCCCAGTCAATAAAGGACATTTTATTGGCGCTCTCGTCCCAAAAGATGTGGTCCATCTTGACGTCGTTCCATAGGATGCCTTTAGCATGAACTTGCCTTAGCAGGTGGAAGCTGGCAGCAAGCACCTTGAGGGTTAGAACTTGTGAAAAAGCTGAGTCACCCAAGCGCAACTTGTCTAGTAGCGAGGTGATGGATGACCCGCTGACTTCTTCACTAATCATAAAAAGCCCGCTGGTACCAGAAGTGCCAGCTATGCTTTGGTCGACGAGTAAGGGTGTATGGATCTTGATGTTGTTGCGGGTGGAATCGATGCCATTGAGGTCTGCAAGGATCTTTCCCTCAGCTTCAATCTGCATCGCCTGGCGCATGCTGGTACCGCCTGAGACGTTTTGTACCGGGCGTTTGAGAACGGCAGTATTCTTGCTGCTTTCAGCCTCCACACGCCACACTTCACCAGCGTCACCGCTACCGATTTTAGTCAACAAAACCCAGTTTTGGCTATCTGTTCTTACGCTTTTTGCCATACTGTAATTATAAAGGAGCTTAGCTAATGGGTAAAATGCAAAAGAATGGTTTTGCTGCCGGGTTGAAAGAAGGCATTAATCGGATGAATCGGGCTAAATAGGTCCTTAAAAGCCATCATTTGCGGTTATTTCAC
>CAZUZM010000049.1:1191-11431 GCA_964624615.1 uncultured Anaerolineaceae bacterium | reverse complement strand
GTTTTCCAACCCGATATTGTGCCAACCAAGCAATCGCTGGACGACTATGCGCAAGCTCTAAGACACAGATTTGAGAAAACCCGGGGTTTTTAAATTGTATTCCAGAAGGTAAGTCAAATGGTGTTGGATGATGTGTTTGAGTTCGTTTTCCACTTCGGGTGGAATAATACGTGACTTTATCTTCGACCAAGGCGACCTTTGAAAGTAACGCAAGTACTTGAGCGCATTCAAACTGATGCGCCATGCGTTGGGATCAGCCGAAAAACACTTCGGACATAAGGCGCCACCCAGTTTAGGCGAATAATATTGTGCTTCAGGCTGTATTTGCGCTTCGCAAGCCACACAACGATGCAGTTCCGGACGAAAACCAATCAAATCCAAAAGGCGCACCTCAAAATAATGCACAACCGTCTCTGGCGCAAAGCCCTCATCCAATCTCTGCAGTCCCTCGGACAAAATCTGAAACAAAGGGCGGTTGGGACCCTCTTCATAGCTAAATCGATCAACCAGCTCCACAAAATAAGCAGCGTGTGCGGTGAGGTTTAAATCTTTCCGAATCGATTGAAAGGTTTTTTGGGCTTCTGCCTGTGCAACGACTTCCCAAGTGCGACCCTTAGCAAGCTGCAAGGAAACCAGCGTAAAAGGCTCCAGATGGCCAGCTTTTCGGCTCTTGGATTTGCGCACGCCCTTGGCAATGGCTTGCAACTTGCCATGCTCGAGTGTATAAAGCGTCAAAACCCGATCGGCTTCACCGGATTCGCGATGCTTTATCACAATCGCCAGGGTGCGGTAGGAACGCGAGGCACGTTGGTCCATCTTAGTTCAACACAAAATAAAAGCGGATTTTATTCCGCTTTCAAAAGATTTTCTGGTCCAAAAGACCGCGGCAAAAGTGATGCGAAAGGCAGTTCTGCACAAACCTCACCCGCACCATCCATAATGAATACAGGACACTGGTCATCGACAAATTCGCGGATTACTTGTCGACACGCACCACAGGGTGAGCCACCATTAGGCGTGCACACCACTACACCAAGAATCTTGCGATTGCCTTCAGAGATAGCTTTGAAAATGGCTACCCTTTCAGCACAAGTACCAGAAGGATAAGCAGCGTTTTCAACATTGCAACCGCCGTAAATCTTGCCGTCCTCTGCCAAAACCGCAGCGCCGACAGGATAGTTAGAATAAGGCGCGTAGGCGACCTGAGCAGACTCCAGGGCGATAGTTTTCATTTCTTCAAAAATCTTTGGACTAATCTTGGTCATGTTGTTCGATTTCACTTTCCTCTGCGACATCCAGGCGTACTTTGACTGTTAAAATACGACGGGCATGCACCTTTTCAATCGTAAACTCGATGCCATCGCTCAACACCAGCTCTCCCGGTTCAGGAACACGTCCAATCTGACCATAAAGATATCCACCCAACGTGTCAGCATATTCATCAGACAGATTCGCGCCGGTGATTTCATTAAACTCGTCAATCGTAGCGCGTCCCAGAATAAAGTATTCCTTATCGTTTATTTGGGTAAAGAGCTGTTCTTCGCCGGTGTCATATTCATCACGAATTTCACCAACAATCTCTTCCACAATGTCTTCCAGCGTTACCACGCCGGCAAAGCCACCATATTCATCCACCACCAGCGCTAAATGCACGCCGCGTGACTGCATTTCTGTGAGCAGTTCATCCACTTTTTTGGCTTCGGGCACAAAGTAAGCCTGGCGCAGAAGTTTGCGCTGTGAAGCGATGGTTTCATCACCATCCACAACGGCTAAAAGGTCCTTTGCATAAAGCAAACCCACAATATTATCAATGACATCCTCATAAACAGGCACACGTGAGTGACCAGCGTTGATAAACTCCTGACGAGCCTGGCTGATGGTCGTATCAATATCGAGCGCCAAAACGTCCATGCGTGGCACCATAATTTCTTTGGTCAGGGTTTCGCTAAACTGGAAGATGGAGTAAATCATCTCCCGTTCACCCTTTTCGAGCATCCCTTCAGCCTCTTCAAGCGCAACCCAATCGCGCAGGGCTTCATCGGTCACCGCCGGTTTATTAAGTTCTGCGTGTGGTCCCAGCAAAAGGATCATGATATTGGTCATAGGTTTGAAAAAGACATACAAGAGGGACGCAATAAATTGCCAGGTATACGCTGCTTTTTCCGGCGCATTCAAGACGCCATGCTCGATAAGATATTCAAAAGCACTCATCAACAATAAAACGCCAAAAGCAATTAGCAAAATCCAGCCATAATGCAGTTCTGGCCAAACCAGGCGCGAAATCAAAGCGCTCAAAACACCCAACATCAGGTGGGAAAAAGCGGTTGAAAGGCGCAAAGCCGTGCGCAAGCCAAACTTTTCAGCCACGTGCAGGGTGCGTTCGGCCTTATGCGGTTCATGCTCGAAAACAGACAACAAATTAGGCAATTGAACATGGGTAAAGGCGGCTTTTGCGCCTGCGCTAAGCAGGTCGAGCACGAGCGCGACGCCTAAAAGTGTCAATAGCCAGGGAAGATCGTTCACATTAATCCTTTCTTTCTTTGGGTTTGGCAGGCGCGCCTATCACTAGGCTTCCGTCTGCAACATCCCGCGTAACCACCGACCCAGCAGCGGTCGTGGCATTTTTTCCAATCTTCAACGGTGCGACAAGCATTGTGTCACTACCAATAAAAGCATTATCGTCTATCTCTGTGTGATGCTTATCCTTACCGTCATAATTACATGTAATTGTACCCGCACCAATATTGACATCCTTGCCAATGGTGGCATTGCCGATATAAGAGAAGTGCCCCATTTTTGTGCCTTCTCCTAATACAGAATCTTTCACTTCGCCAAAGTTACCCATATGTACATGGTCCAATAATACAGCTCCTTTACGTAACCGTGCAAAAGGACCCATGCTGACATGGTTGCCAATCTGGGCATACTCCGCCACGGAATATTCAATTTTACAGTGCTCACCCACCTCGGTCTCTAAAAGGCTCGTGTTTGGGCCGATTTCTGAATGTTTTCCGATGGACGTTTTTCCCATCAAGATCGTGTTGGGATGCAGGGTAACATCCTGGCTCAAAACAACATCAACACCCACCGTCGTGGTCCAAGGGTCAATAAAGGTCACACCCTGGCGCATCCAGGCTTTGTTTACCCGCATGCGCAGCGCGCGCTCGGTGTCAGCCAGGTCCACGCGATCATTAATACCCAAGCCCTCTGTGCGATCTTCCAAAACATAGGCACTGACGCGTTTGCCTTCAGCAACGGCCATCGCCACAAGGTCAGTAATGTAATATTCGCCTTTGGCTGAGGGTTTGATGTTCGCCAGGCTTTGCCACAACCACTGAGCATCAATGCAATAAGCACTGGTGTTTTTTTCGCGTACCAAAAGTTGTTCGGGCGTACAGTCCACTTCTTCTACAATAGCCAGGACAGAGCCATCTTCCGCTCGAATTACTCGCCCAAAACCACGGGGTTCCTCAGACATAACGGTGGTAATGGTCATGATGCTTTGAGTTTCTTCGCGCAGTTTAATAATATTTTCCAGGCTTTTTTGAGTCAAAAGCGGCATGTCAGCGAAGGTGATGACAATTTGGTCAGCTTTTCCTTGCAGAAGTTCCCGCGCGCACATCACCGCATGTCCGGTTCCGAGTTGCGGTTCCTGAATAGCAAACTGCACCTCACCTTTCATACCTTCTTGAATCGCAGCTTGCACATCTTCAGCGCCATGGCCAAGCACGACCACAGGCGGGAGGTCAGTCAACTTTTCAAGTGCTGATAAAGCATGCAAAACCAATGGCTTTCCGAGGATGGGATGTAAAACTTTGGGCAAAGTAGAACGCATGCGCGTACCATGTCCGGCGGCAAGCGTGATGGATGCAATTGTCATAAGGCTCTCCGAAAACAATAACGACAAGCTGGCAGTGCTATATGCACGCTGCTTGTCGTGTTGAAAGAATGATATGGATCTTCAGATTCAGTGTCCACAATAATGTCTTGGCTGGGGTACATGGATTCGAACCACGACGAACGGATTCAAAGTCCGGTGTGCTACCATTACACTATACCCCAGTGGACGATTATTTTAGCACACTCTTTTAATAAATGCCAACACAATTTTCAAAATTGGTTCACCCAATCTTTCACCGTAATCGCTAATGGGAATAGAACACGTCTATTTCCAGCAAATGATTTCATTCGCGTCACTGCATCATTCCGCCGCTCAGGTTGATGAACATATAACAAAAAAAGACCTCTCACGAGGTCTTTTTCTTTTCAATCTATCGGTCTATTTGAACCAAACGTTGACGGCAAAGAGTGTGAATAAAATCCACACAATGGCAAAGACTGCCACAACGGTCAATCCTGCTAAAACGGCATACCAGGTGTACCTAATGGTTTCTGACCGTGTTATCGCAGGGCTTCCCTGATATTTCGGCGTCTTGGCTTTGCTCTGGCGGTAGTCGCTAACTTTCGAAACGTTGCGGTCATACCAGGGCATGCCATCGACGTTCATATCACAAAGGACCCGTCCGTCGTCGTCGGCGTATTCTTTGACCATCTAAATGTCCAAAACCTTACCTTGTCCTGTATAAAGATGGCAAACCACTTCGTGGTCTTTCTGCATCTCGATAACAGGTGGAGCTTGCTCCTTACAAATCGGCATCACATGCGGACAGCGGGTGTGGAACTTACAACCCGATGGTGGGTTAGCGGGTGAAGGAATGCTACCTTCGAGGATGATGCGTTTCATCTTAAGGGTAGGATCCGGCACAGGAACCGCACTGAGCAATGCCTGGGTATAAGGATGCAAGGGGTTATCAAACAAGACTTCCTTCTCGCCATATTCAACAATGTCGCCTAAGTACATGACGCCGACATAGTCAGAGATGTGTTGCACCACTGAAAGGTCATGCGAAATGAACAGGTAGGCCATATTGTTCTTGACCTGAAGGTCTTCGAGCAGGTTGATAATTTGCGCTTGAATCGAAACGTCCAAAGCGGAAACGGGCTCATCACAAACGATGAAGTCAGGTTTCAAAGCTAATGAACGCGCGATACAAATACGTTGGCGTTGACCACCAGAGAACTCATGGGGGTAGCGATCCTTATGATAGGGCTGCAAACCGCAACTCAGCATAACCTCATCAAGATAATCGTGGAACTCGTTTGGGGGCACAATATGGTGCTCGCGAACAGCTTCACCAATAATCTCGCTAATGGGCATACGAGGTGAAAGGCTTGAATAAGGATCCTGGAAGATCATCTGCATACGAGGGCGAAGCTCACGGATGCCAGCTCGATCCAGCTCAAAGACATCCACGCCATCAAACAGCACCTTACCAGAGGTAGCTGTGTTCAGGCGTAACATGGTCTTTCCAACGGTGGTTTTACCACAACCGGATTCGCCAACCAAGCCGAGGGTCTTACCGCGTTTGATTCTGAAAGTTACATCATCAACAGCCTTAACGTGGCCAACAACGCGTTGCAACAACCCTGCTTTGATAGGGAAATATTGTTTGAGGTGATGAACTTCTACAATATAGCTATCATCATGGACTAATTCGTCTTTTAGAAAATCGTATTCCATAGTTAAGCCTCTTTTGTCCCTTCAGCATAGTGGTAACAAGCAACCATATGTGTTGGACTGGTGTAAATTTCTTGTGGGTAGTCCCCATTACACACACCCATACGTCTGTCACAGCGATCTCTAAAGTAACAGTAGTTGGGCATGTTGATTGGGTTTGGAACCGCACCGGGGATGCTATACAAGCGATCGGTTTGTTTGTTAATCACTGGCTTAGATGCCATCAAACCGATGGTATAGGGATGTTGTGGGTGCAAGAACACTTCTTCAGCCGTACCCTTTTCAACAATACGACCAGCGTACATAACCACAACATAATCAGCCATTTCTGCCACGACGCCAAGGTCATGGGTAATGAGCATAATACTCGAATTGATGCGGTCCTTCAAGTTGCGCAACAAGTCAAGAATTTGAGCCTGAATGGTCACATCCAAAGCTGTGGTAGGCTCGTCAGCAATAATCAACTTGGGATTACAAGCCAAAGCCATAGCAATCATAATGCGTTGGCGCATACCACCGGAAAGCTCATGGGGGTACATCTGGTAAACGCCTTCTTTATTGGCGATACCAACCATGTCAATCATTTCAATGGTTTGGGCTTTGACTTCTTCCTTGCTCATGTGGGGGTTGTGCAGCGCAATAACCTCATCAATTTGATCACCGGCTCTAAAGACGGGGTTCAAACTGGTCATAGGTTCCTGGAAGATCATTGAAACTTCGGCACCACGAATGGTTTCCATAATCTGGGTTGGGGTCTTGACAATGTCATAAACCTTATCGCCAGTATCAAAACGAATAGCGCCTTTAACGGCCTGACCTTGAGGTCGTTGCACGAGTTGCATCAAAGAAAGTGCGGTAACGGATTTACCACAACCAGACTCACCCACAACACCAACCGTCTTACCGCGAGGAATTTCAAAAGTCACGCCATCAACAGCACGAACTGTTCCAATGTCAGTAAAGAAGTAAGTGTGTAAATCGTCAAACTCAACCACATTATCGGGGTTGATCATCTCAGTAATATACTCAGATGGGTCAACATTGCGGCGATTGCGTTGTTTTTCAATCGCATTGGTAATGCGGCGGTTTTCACGGGTAATGCGAGCTGATTCACGAGCAGTAAGGTGAATGCTTTCCTTTACCCGGTTCTCTTCGGCATCCGTTGTTTCAAGTACATTCAAATCTTTTTCTTCAGCCATCGTTAGCTCCTATCGTTTCATCTTTGGATCATAAGCATCGCGCAGACCGTCGCCAACAAAGTTGAAACCCAACACTGTCAGCAAGATGAGCATACCAGCAGGGAACCACATAAACCAATAGGTCTGCATGACATGCGCTTCTGATGCGATGTTGATGATGCTACCCCATGAAGCCTGGGGATATTTAATACCTAAGCCGAGGAAGCCCAGGGTAGCTTCTGAGATGATAATACCGCCAAGTGAAGCCGTCGCTGAAACGATCAGCAAGGGCATAACGTTTGGAATCAAGTGGCGGAAAATGCGTCGGTTGGTACGAATGCCAGTGGCTTCGGTTGCGACCATGAAGTCTTGCTCACGCAAGCTCAAAATCTGACCACGAACCACACGGGCAATACCCGTCCAACCTAAAACGCCAAGAATGGCCATCAAGAGGAAGATGCGTTGCGTGGACCCCACTTGCAGAGCATCCATCACCGAACCGAAGATAATCACGATTGGGTAGAAGGGGATACTGTTGAAAAGGTCAACAAAGCGCATCAGCGCGGTATCCACAGCGCCACCAAAGTAACCCGAAATACCACCAATGACAACACCGATGATCATTTCGATGATGACCACCACAAAACCGACTAACAATGAAATACGACCACCGTACATCAATCGGGTCAAAAGGTCCATACCATTGTTATCCAAGCCCAAAAGGTGTTCAGGACTGGGATGTTCGTAGATGCGCACCAAAGAAGTTGGTTGTTCACGCATGATGTTGAAGTTTTGGTTGACGACAACAATCTTATAGTGAATTTCTTCACCATTGGGGTCTTTAAAGCTGAATTCTCGCAAACGATCATTCATGGCATCACGAATGGCATTCTTGAATTCGAGCGACAAGAAGTTTGAAGCGGACAAGGGGTTCACAATGATCTTGGACATTGCGGCAAATTCTTTACCCGAACTATTACGGATTGTAGCATCTTCGCCATCCATTTCAATCTTATAGAGCTCATCATTGATTTCGAAGGTGGGCTGTCCAGCGGCAATGGTTTGAGCAGCAGCGAGTCTAAAAGCATGAGATTGGACAGTTTTGAGGTCAGCTTGGCTGACAGCATCAAAAACCTGCAATGATGCAATCGCAATTTCTTTTTCTGTAGAAATGGATTTTTCTTTGCGTCCAGTAATGATGTAGTGCGTACCTTCAAAATCGAAGCTATCTTGTTTACTGGCTTTATCGTATGCAGCTTTAAAAGCCTCGGTAACATTTTCACCAACAGCAAGATTGCCTAACGGATCAGTCTTTGCAACTTCGGCAAGTTTGACAATGCGATTGAAACCTGGCAGGACTTCCACATAATAGAAAGCTGTGTCGCCAGATGTGAAGTGCGTTTCGCCTTTACCTTTTGCAAACAAATAAGCTGCGCGGTCTGCTGGTGCAAACTCTTCGCCTTCTGCAACAGTATAGCGCTCTTCAGTATTATAGATAGCACCGGCATATTCTTTGGACATTGAACCAATACCCTTAAAGACCTGGGTCTGGGTATAGGGCACAAAGAGTGGTCCAATGAAGGAGAAGATGAACATGAAAGCAAGGATAATCAAACCGACTACAGCCAGTTTGTTGCGGATAAACCGCTTGAACACCAACATGCCAGGTGAAAGCACCTTAACACGTCGGGCATCATCCAATGCCATTTCTTCTTTTTCGGTTTGCACAGAAGTCTCAATTTGGGTGAGGTCTTCGATTGGCTCATCCAATGGGCCAAAAACATTCAAAGGTTGTTCAGCTGGCTCATTAGCCATTTGTGATTCATGGATATCTTTATTTTTGTTATCACTCATGATACACCAACCTTAATTTATTCTAACGCGGGGATCAACCACTGCATACATGATGTCAGCAATCAAAAGGCTGATTTGGGTAAGCAGAATGGTAAACGTTGTATAGAACATCGCAAATGGAATGTCACCAAGTTGCATGGCGCCAAAGGAAATGTAGCCAATACCTGGAATACGATACATCGTTTCTGTGATCATCGAACCGCCAAACATGCCCGGGATCAGATAGCTCATGTAGCTTACTAAAGGAATAAGGGTGTTTCTAAAGGCGTGTTTATTAATAACAACCTTTTCAGAAAGACCTTTAGCGCGAGCGGTTCTGATGTAGTCAGAGTTCAAAACTTCCAGCATGTTGGTTCTGGTATAACGCATCAAACCACCAATGGAGAGCATCATCAGCGTGACAATCGGCAAGGTAAGGTTCTTTGCCATGTCCAAAATCTGTTGAGGTCGGGTCATAGTCGAGTAATACCGACTCGTCAAGCCATAGAGTGGGAAGATTTGTAGTTTAATTGCGAAGAAATACTTCAGCAACGTCGCAAGGAAAAACGTTGGCAGTGAAAGACCTGCCAAAGCGAATACTGTGATTGCGTAGTCCGTTCCGGAATATTGCTTCCTTGCAGCCAATATACCGAGTGGGATTGAAATAATGATTTGAACAGCAAATGTAATCACGTTCAAGGCAATCGAGTAAGGGATGACTTCTTTGAATTTTTGTGTAACAGGCACATTGTAGATCCAAGAATCACCAAAGTCGCCTTTGATTGCGTTTCCAAGCCAGCCAAAATAGCCAGGGATAACGCCAACGTTAAGATGGTAGACCTCATTCAGTTGATCTAACCATTCTTGGTATGTCTTTAAGCTTGCCGGGTTAGCCGCCCTTTGTCTGGCAATGGTCTCAACATATGAGTTCGGCAAGCTGCGGATTGTGGCATAGACAATCATCGCTCCGAAGAAGATGATAAATATGCCCAGGAATACCCTTCTTAAAATAAAGTTACCCATAGTGTCTCACTTCCTTCAAGTTGAAAAAACGAGCTTTCTCGTTCTGGGTTCATATAGGTGAGCCCACCCGTAGGTGGGCTCACTTTCAAAGTCATTTCAAGACTTATCCATATCTCGTGAGAGATTAGGGCATCATCTCGATGAGTTGGATATCGTTCATCCAGCCCCAGAAGGTGGTGATATCGGGGGTGATGGTTTCCATATTGATACGTTCAGTGCTGAAGACGATACAGTTCTGGCGTTGGTAGGTGGGGATTTCGACAGCCCAGTCAACGATGGTATCCAAAGCCTGTTTGTAGATGGCCTTGCGGTAGTTCTGATCTTCAGACTTGCGCGCGTCGAGGATGTATTGGTCTAACTGAGCATCACGGATGTGATAGTGGTTAGAGTCGGTTCCACCTTCACCAACAACGTTGGCGCTGTGGTAGACCTGGTACATGTCGGGATCGATGGTTGAGCCCCAGGCAGCAGTCCACATTTCTTGTGAACCAGCGTCCAAGGCACCCCAGAGCACGTTTGCGTTCGCGGGGTCATTGATGACCAAGGTGAAACCGAGTTCAGCAAGGTCTTTTTCAGCGTCGGTGAGGATAGCGAAAGCAGGATGCTCGCCCTTACCCTGACCAGGAAC
>CAZUZM010000049.1:0-1091 GCA_964624615.1 uncultured Anaerolineaceae bacterium | reverse complement strand
ATGTTGGGCACGCCTTCGCCACCGGTTTCGGCGTCCTTGGGACCCCAAATCTTGATGAATTCTGTGGTAGCAACACCCTTTACGTCTGTGATATCGCCAGCAGCTTCAGTTTCCCAGGCTATGACAACGTCGTTTTCGTAACCAGCTAAAATGTCAGCATAGTAATCTTCGACGGTGGGGAATTCAGTTTCGAGGTCAAAGCTCTTGTCAGTGTTAGCGGGTTTGAAAACCTGTCCAGCTTCTTCAGGACAATCTTCGCCTTCGGCAACTTCTTCTTTACATTCCAAACCACCGAAGCCCCAGAGAGCCATACCGAGAGCGACTTTCAAGCCATCGCTTTCGCGAACTTCATCGGGGGTCTTTCCGATTGCTTCCGCATAGTTGTCAATGTAGCTAGCAGCAACATAGTCAACGATTTCTTGGGTGCGGGCAATACCGAATTTATCAACTTCAGCCCAGTAAGCATCCTGGAGTTCTTTGGTCCAGGCATCGCTGTCTGAATGTTCGTGATCACGGCCAGCTTCAAAGATGTCTTTGGCATATTGTTGGTAGCGTTCCAAAACGGCAGACGGAGTCTGGGTCAGGTACTCTTGCAAACCAACGATGGGGTAAGAGTTGAGGCTGGTGGAACCAACGTAGGAAGGATCCAAGTAGGTGTAGTAAGTGAAGATGACGTCATCAGCGGTCACAGGTTCGCCGTCTGAGAATTTCATACCAACGCGCAAGCGAGCTTTGTAGGTAGTCAGATCGGTGTCTTTGTCATAAACAACTGCGAGGTTTGCTGCACCTTTGTAGGTGTATTCCACGTTGTTATACTCAGAGGTTTCACCTTCGATGGCGTTCATGATGATCTTGCCTAAGCGGTCAGTGGTCATCAGGCCAACCTGGGTCATGCCAGCAACATCAGCGTCATAAGCGGTTTCTGAGAAGAAGGGGCTGAATTTTTCTGAGAAGTCAGAATAAGCAACCACTAATGGTTTGTCGATTGTGGGAGCGGTGGGGAGGTTCTCTCCGTAGGGCTCGTCAGTATAGACAACTGGTTCTTCAGTTTCGACTGGTTCTTCAGTCTCGGCTGGTTCTTCAGTTTCAGC
>CAZUZM010000048.1:0-11449 GCA_964624615.1 uncultured Anaerolineaceae bacterium | reverse complement strand
ATATTGCTCACCAGGTCGCGGTTACGGTTTTGGCTCTTGCTACACTCCGCCAGGCTGGCTTCTTCGGGCGTTTCGATGCCGATGAAAACCTGGGTAAAGCCGGCTTTGACCATCATCTCAATCAGCTCCTCATCATCCGAGAGGTTGATGCTGGCTTCGGTGATGAACAGGCATCCCTTTTTACCCTTGCGCCATTCGATCAGCGCCGGCAGAAGCTCTTCTTTAAGAATGCGTTTGTTGCCAATGAAGTTATCATCCACCACAAAGATATTACGTCGCCAACCCAATTGGTAGAGCGCGTCAATCTCAGCGATAAACTGCTGCGTGCCCTTGATGCGCATTTTTCGCCCGAGTAAAGCGGTTACATTACAAAAATCGCAGGCGAAAGGACAGCCACGCGTGTACTGCACGCTCATCGAATCGTATTTATTGAGCTTGGCCAGACTCCAATCGGGCATGGGCGTCTGGGTGATATCAGGATACTCATCCGTTTGATAAACCTTCTTAGGACGACCCGCCTCAAAGTCAGCCAAAAATTGCGGTAAAGTGATTTCCCCTTCGTTCAAAATCAAATAGTCCACCGTGGCAAAAGCGTCCGGATCCATGGTAAAGAGCGGACCACCAGCAGCGATCGGCTTGCCCATGGCTTTGATGCGTTCAATGGCTTTCACCGATGAAGCGCGTTGCACGGTCATTGCACTGATAAAAACTATGTCCGCCCACTGAATGTCTTTGTCTTTCAGCTTTTCAATGTTCAAATCCACCAACCGCTTCTCCCAGCTCTTGGGTAGCATGGCAGCAATGGTCAAAAGCCCCAAAGGTGGTGATGAAGATTTCTTTTTGATGAAGTTCAATGCGTGTTTAAAACTCCAAAAAGTATCAGGGAATTCTGGGTAAACCATCAATATATTCATAATAATTTCCTTTTTATAATATCTTTCTTATATTTATTAACGCAGTCATCCTGCGTCATGTTTTCTTGAAGTGTGCTTTAAGCCCCTTGGTCTACATCTACCGTTTCATCATGGGTTGGCTCGTTTACCGTCGATTCGGCACTTTCTTGCTTCGAAACAGAGGTTTCAGGGTTAAGATTATCTGCGTCCGCCAAAACATTGGACAAGCTGTCAGCTGCGGCTTGCGTTTCCTCATTGATTTTCTTGCGGAGAGCATCAAACTCAGCTCTCTCGAGAGCCTTCGAGTCGCGTAAAAGCTGGAAATTGGCGTAAAAACTCATCTTCTCATACATACGCGCCATTTCTTCAGCCGTATAGGGCATGTTGTTTTCAAGCCACCAAAAAATGGTTGAAATCAATGTGCCTGCGTTATAGTTGACCAAGAAATCAGAAGGAACACCCGTGGCATCTTCAATGCACAATTCCTGTGCTTTAGAAACATCCAAAATATAGTTTTTGGCGATGTCTGTTAACAGCATAAAAGTAAGCATCGCGGCACGCCCCATAATAATAATGCGGTAAAAATCATAGTGATTTTCCACAAAATTGAAGAGTTGCTTCAAATCCTGGAAATTGAATAGTTGCACTTTTTTAGGATCATGCTTAGGCAACGAAGAAAAGTATTCCTCTGCCATATGACGCATCACATCCGCGTAGAGTTCATCTTTTTCGCGGTAGTGCAGGTAAAAAGTGGCGCGACCCAGATTGGCACGGTCGGTCACATCTTGAATGCTGATATCGTCATAACCTTGGTCAAGAATGAGCTCTAACATACTGTCCCGGAGCTGCTTGCGGGTTTTTTGAATTCTTCTGTCGTCTTTTCTTGCCATTGAACCAGTTCCTTTACATCTATTATCGATAACGTCTGTTATTAGACGCTTTTTTATTATCTGTCTATTATTTTACAGGGAATCCCCGGGCTGTCAAGTGATAAAGCTCACGAATCCACCATCACGCAAATCACAAAAGGAAATGGCGATATCGTTTTCCCCTTCATCAATGCTCTTTTCGGACTATAATGAAGCCATGCTACAAACACCCAAAATGAGCCCATACTCCAGCTACATTCTCGGCTTCAAGGTCGACGCCGAGGCGGTTAACATGGTCTATGGCAGCCAATCTGGCATCATCAGCGAACGCGTTAGCTTTAACCTGGACCCTGGACAAAGTTTTCAAAGCTTCCTGGGTCTCATCTCGGAACATAGTGACAAGCTTCTCAACATCGTGCAAGCCCAACACATGCCACTACCAGAGCTCACATCCCTCTCAATCGCTGGCAGCTACAATGCCCAACAGGGTCTTTTGGTCAGCGCGCGCGATTTTCCTGCCTGGAAAAATGAAGCGCTAAAATCTCAATTTCAACTCCTTTTCAACCTGCCTGTTTATATTGAAAAACACGCCAAAGCCGGGGCAATCGCAGAAATGCTTTTTGGCGCGGCTCAGGATGTTAAGGATTTCTCTTTCCTCGACCTGTCAACCGGCATTACAATGGAAACAGTCATCAACAACAAGCCCCAGTCCCCAACCACCGCACACGCCGGCGCGATTGGTCGCCTAAGACTCGCCCACTTAAAAGCCAGCCCAGAAACACTGGCGCCAACACTCAACGAGCTTTGCAGTGCACCGGGCATCGTCACCCAAGCCTTGGTAAAACAAAGTGCTCACTGGGATCCCGAAACCACGATTTATCAAATTATCAACGCTGCCAAAAATGACGACCCCTACGCCATCGACCTTCTGGCCGAAGCGGGCAACATCTTGGGGCAAAGTCTGGCGCCATACATCCACCTTTTACGTCAGGATTTGCTTGTCATCGGCTTTCCGCTTTGTTTGGCTGGAACCCTCTTTAGCGAACCGGTATTCAAAGCTGCCCAGGCAGCAACCGGGCTCGGCTTGGACGAAATGCCAAAAATCTTGCCGTCCAGCTTGGGAAATCGCCTGTCAGAACTTCAAGCCTTAGCGCCAGCTATTTACGCTATTCGTAATCAAACAACGCCTTAGAGGAAACATTATCCGAAACAAAACATGCCCTTGCGGGCATGTTTATTTTTGATTTTCGAGGCTTATTCAGGTTTAGTGAAGTAATCCAACAAGCTTTTAGTTTTTTTCTTCAAGGCTTTTTTTCTTCAGCTGCACGGCGGTCGATTTCCATCTGACTCAAAATGCCCTGGCGTGCGCGCTCAGCATTCTTCGCCTTTAGCACTTCCAAGTCTTCCACCGAAAGTTGGTAACCCGTTGCGGAAACCTGATAGATGAAATAGCCCAAGAGTGCAAGTCCCACCACAGCGACTACAATCGTACCTGGGGTAAAGGCGATGGTTAATTGTTGTAGTTTCACAGTCGCCAAGGGTGCGCCACCACCAGTGAAGAAGAGCACGGTATTGACGATGATGACCAGAAGACGAATTTCTGTTGGACCAACACGCACGCTGGTCATTTCAAAAGTGCCCGTGGCATGGGTCTTGAGGAAAACTTGCATCATCACCAAGAGCCAACAAGCTAATGCAAACATCGTCACACTAAAGTCAGCCAAACCGCTCAAACCGATGCCCATAAAAATGACCAAAGACGAAAGGCCATCCAAGGCATGGTCGGTATAATAGCCATAGTTAGGGCGTTCATGATGGCGGTAGCGCGCCAAAGTACCATCCAGGCTGTCACCAAACCAGTGGATAATCAAACCCAGACTCGCCAAAAACAAAAAGCCGTTGCCCTTCAGTGCGCCAGCTTGTCCTGCCCAAAAATATGCCAAGCCAGTGATCACCGCGCCTAATGCGGCGAATGCGGTGAGCATATCCGAATTGACCCACATGGGCATTATTCTGGCAAAGAATGCCAAGGCTGGTCGTTCGAGTGGACCCAGCAAAATGTCATTCGTGCGTTTATCTTTTTCTGTTCTCGTGCCTTTTTTAGCCATTTTTCACCTGACTTTCATTTTTCTTTATCTACTCGGCCCAAACTGGGTGCAACATCAGCCACTGTTCGAGTCTTTCTCGGATTGCAATTTCTGCAATTTTAAGGACACGTTCAGTATTTTTCTCGTATTCTTCTTTTATGTCGTCATAGCGCTGCATCGGGATGGGGTCACTGCAATCCACCACATAGGTGCCATCCTCCTGAAGCGAACCAAAGCCCACCCGCACCTTCACGCCTTCTTCTAAACCGAAGCGCGTATAAAACACCGGCAAAGGCGCAGGCTTGCCGAAAAACAGAGGGCGATATTTGGCATTAGCCGGGTCTTCCACTGGGCGGTCGATACCCGTCACCAGACAATTCCCATCCAGCAAAAATTTCCTGCCCTCACGTAAAGAATGCATATCAATTGGCACGACATTCATGCCAACGTCATTGCGCATCTTGTTTTGTTCATTATAAACCCCATTCGGGTTTGGTACGCTTAAAGCCATCATTGGCAAACCTTGCCAAGCCAGACTTAACCCAAAAAGGTCAAAATTCCCAAAATGGGGTCCTGCCATAATGGTCGGGATTTTGCGTACCTTGACGTCTTCAATCGCTTCCAAAACTCTAGGCGTATATTTCAGCGCTTTTTTACCCTCTTCGGGATGCTGATAATAGTAGAAGTAGTCGGCATGCATATGCCATAAGCTACGGATAATCGCTTTCGTCATTTTCCGGATGGCTTTTGGCTCGGCATCCGGACCTAACACAACCTGCACGTTTGAACGAATGGATCGTTGTAAACTTGTATTTGGCAATATGTTAATGAGGCCAGCAAGGACACTTGCCAGCCGATGAACGCCTTTATGCGAGAGGCTCTTTCCAAGCCACTTGCCAAGTCGAACCAAACCTTCATCTTGCAAAAAGTGTTTAAAGTTCATATCTGAATCACATTCTACTCTATTGTAAACACCAGATTATGGTTTAGGTTATGGCAATTTACATTGGCTTCATAGAATGGTGACAAATGTCATGCTTTTGTTTTCACAATTCCCCTTTTTACGACAAAA
Source organism: uncultured Anaerolineaceae bacterium (assembly GCA_964624615.1). GTDB lineage: Bacteria > Chloroflexota > Anaerolineae > Anaerolineales > Anaerolineaceae > Mesolinea. The sequence goes on along the minus strand of CAZUZM010000048.1, from coordinate 6,528 downwards.
GCAATGAAATATAACGCGCCAGACAACAAAATGATTACCGCGCCGGCTTGCAAATTGAGCCAAAAAGCCAGAACCAAGCCTAAGGCATTAATCAAAATACCCAAGCCAACCGCAACCGACATGATAACTCGCACGTTCCGAAAGAACATCACCGCAATGGCGGGTGGAATGGTCAATAGTGCAATCACCAAAATCAAGCCCACTACGCGCATCGCCACCACCACCGTCAAACCGGTGACAACTAACAAGGCAATTGAAAGCCACCCAACAGGCAAATTGCGCACCGTTGCAAACTCCTCATCAAAAGAAAGCGCCAACAACATCCGGTAGAACAAACCGACAAAAAGCACCACACCAACCGCCGTGCCCGCCATCCACCAAATGTCCGCCCGCGAAACGGCCAGGATGCTGCCAAAAAGATAAGACATCAAATTGGCACGATAGCCAGGGGTTAGACTGATGAAGATGATGCCAACGGCCATGCCGACCGCCCACATCACGCCAATAATGGTGTCGGAGCGCTCGCGCAATTTACGATGTGCCAAACCCATCGCCACCGACGAAAACAGGCTGAAAGCCACCGCACCCAGCACCGGGTCAAAACCAAAATAACTGGCAATGCCCACACCGCCATAAGCCGCATGCGCTATGCCGCCACTCAGACCCACAATCCGATTAAGCACCACCAAAGTGCCAATCACGCCGCAAGCCACACTCACCAAAACGCCAGCCAACAAAGCATTTTGCATAAACTCATAGGAAAACATTCGTCCAAAAACCTCAATCATGGCTATGCTCCTTCACCGCTCATCAGATCATGATCATGTAAAACCCGATGCGGCAGACCATGCGCCAAAAGATCCACCGGACATTCATAACCCATATCCAACATGTCTTTGGTGACCGTTTTCTGATTGTGATATACCATGCGCCGGTTGACACAAGCAATCGTCTTGACATAGGTTGAAATCGCCATCAGGTCATGTGAGACCAACAAAATGCTCAAATGCTGATTGAGTTCCGCCAACAGCTCATAAAGCCGTGCCGTAGACTGGCTATCCACACTGGCAGTCGGTTCATCCAGGACCAGGATATCCGGCTTGGTCGCCAATGCGCGCGCGATGAGCACGCGTTGTCTTTGTCCACCGGAAAGCTGATTGAAAGAGCGTTTCGCTAAATCCAAAACATCCGCCTGACGCAAACTTCTTTCGACTTCAGCCCTTTCTTCGTCATTCAGGCGATTGGCTTGCAAAAAGCCGCGCTTTGGCAATCCCATGCGCACCACATCCCACACGCTAATCGGAAAATCACGATCCGATTTAGAAACCTGGGGCACATAGCCCAATCGCTCTCGCGCTTCGCTGGGACTTTGCCCCAAAACGTGCACAGTCCCTCGCATGGTGGGCAACAACCCTAAGATAACCCGCAAAAGCGTTGTTTTACCGCCGCCATTCGGCCCGATAACACCCACATAATCGCCAGGGAACATCTCAAAGTGAACATCCTCCAGCACCGCATGGCCGTCATATCCCGCCCATAAGCCCTGGATGTCAATAATGGCTTTGTTTTCTTGTTTTATTGCTGCCATGATGCATGCTCCCGCAAGTTATTTCAAAGCTTCTTGGAGGTCTTGTGCCAGACTGACCATATTCTCAGACCAGGCATAAGCCATCGGATCCCATTCGACAATCTTTTCAATGCCAGCTTGTTTTGCCACAGAGCGCGCCAGGTTCATGTTCGTCCCTTTTTCAACAAAAAGGACGCTGACCCGGTATGCCTTCGCCCGTTCCAAAATAAAAGCCAAATCTTCAGGACCCGGTTCACTGCCGTGAATTTCAACAGGAATCATGTGCAAACCATAATCATGAGCAAAATAGCCCCAGGCCGGGTGCACGATCATGAAACGATCTCGGCTGACACCCTTTAACAGCTCTTGAACTTTCGAATCGGTTGCCATTATCTCTTTCAAAGTCGCTTCAAGGTTGTTTTGATAGTCTGATTTGTGCTCAGGATCGGCTTCGATAAGCGCTTGAGCGATATTCTTAGCGATTATTTCGGCGTTTTTAGCAGAAAACCAAACATGTGGATCCAGACCGACAGGGTCATTATGGTCATCATACTCATCATGCTCTTCATGGGTATGTTCGCCTTCGTGCGCGTGGTCAAGGCCGTGATCTGCTTCAGCATGATGGTGATGTCCACCCACCATTTCGATGCGTGGTGCGTCTTCAGCAGAATCGACAACGCGCATCGTCTTATTAGCGCTAACCAATCGGTCCATCCAGGCGTCTTCAAACTCTACGCCAATCGTAAAGTAAATCCTACTCTCGCCGAGTGCAACCATCTGTGACGGGCTGGGCTCGTAACTGTGCGGGTCATCACCGGTTCCCACCAGCGTTTGGGTTTTCACCAACTCACCGCCAATTTGGTCCACAAACCATTTTTGCGGCAGGATACTGACAGTCACTTGCATCACGCCAGAGTTGTTTGCATCGACATTCGCGACGTTTTGATTTTGAGGCGTACAGGCAAAAAGTAAAAAGCTAAATGCTAAAAAGACGAATAGAACATTTTTCTTAACCATGGGTTTCCTTACATCGTGGGCAAAGGCCATAAAACTGCAAAAAGTGCTCACCAACGCTAAAATGCGTTTCTTCTTCAACCTTTTTGATAAGGTCACCAAAATCACCACAAGCATCAAACGCGGCCGAAGTCTGACACACCTGGCAAAGGATGTGATGATGATGCCCACTGGCACCAGCCACATAGCCTGCGCTACCCTCCGGTGTAACCAGCAGACAGACGAGGTCGTACCGCATCAAAAGATCCAGATTGCGATAAACACTCACCAACCCCATTTTGCTGCCCTGGTCAGTCAAGGCATTGTGAATTTGTACGGGGCTGAGTGGCATAGGTGTTTGGCTAAGCAGCCGCATAATGTGTTCACGGGATTGGGTGATGCGATGCCCTTGCTGTGAGAGCTTTTCTTTCCAGTCCATAGCTTTCCTTATTGATAGTATTTTTCAATAAGGATTATATCTCACCCTTCAAAATAGCTCAATTAAAAGTTATACGCAGTTCACACTAAATCAATTCAGATTACAGGCAAGCGCTTGAATTGCATCCAGATTTTCTGACAAAAACGTATCAAATTCAGATATTTCAGAAAAGCGGATGCTAAATGTCGTTGTGCAAGCAGTGAATATAAAGTCGTACTCATGACTTATCAATGTGATTAGTAAATGATCGTCAGTTCCCAATTTTCTAAGGTTTGGTTCCCAATACTCCTGTAATGAGACGTATTGAGCCTGAAACCACTCCAATGCGCTTTGTCGATCTGGAAATGCTGATAATCTAGATAATGTGCTGAGCCCGTTGGGCGTGTTAATGACACAGTAAGCGTTAGGCACACTATTATGAGAACCAATTCCACTTACGCCGTAACTATACCCATCCGGGAGACTAAGTGAACAAATATTTTCAACCAGCTCTTCCATGCTTTTCGGTACAACACTTTTTATTTGGCTGTCTGAGTTCTCGTCCCTTGCTAATCTGAGGATGGTTTCATAAATATCGCTTTGCAAGTAAACGTAATTAAAAGCGGAAACACGTTCAAACATATTAAATTGCATCACGATTTCTTGAGTGACTAAATCTACAAACCCCCAAGCAGGCTCTTCACAAAAACCGCTAAAAACAAAGAAACGGTTATCAGGCGAAAACGCAATATCTTCAAAGGCGAGGCAATTAGTTTGTTTGTTAAAGAGCAACGATGAAGTAGTTCCATCATAAATCTCGATGTAACCATTACCATCATAGCCTGCAACATATTTCATATCGGAAGAAACAGAATATTCCATGTAAGATTGGTTCTCGCCTCTTTCGAATGTTTTTAATCTCCTAAAAGATTTCCCATCTATCGACCAGAGGGTTCCTTGGCCTTTGTCATTCGTCATCATATAAGATAAGTCAGGAGAAACAACAACTCTTTCAAAGGGGTTGATAGATAAGCCAGGAACTTCGACCCAGTCCCAAGCACTTTCATTCAACATAAATGTCTTATCCTGAAGATAAGAGACTGCAAAAAGACTTTGCGCGGGGATAGATAACTCGCTATACGAAAGAGATTCAGCCTCAGTTCCACTGTATGGTAGCATGCCTCTAGCGACACTCTCTCCCGAGTTAATGTTCATTACTTCGTATTCCTGTCCGTGTAAGCGAATAAAATAATTTTCATCGATAATATAGTCTGAGGCCCAAAGCCAGGTTTTTGCTTCGTCAAAAGGAATCAACATCTTGGAACTAGCGAGTGGATTGTTTCCTTGCAAGGCTTCTACAAGCCTATCGCCTTTCAGGTGCCCATTACCATAAATGACAGCCGCATCCGCAAAAAGCGCATCCCGTGAGGTAAAGTATTTAGGAAAAGGTACAATCGTCTTTGTTTCAAAATCAACAATGTAAAGATCAATACTGATTGGCAAAGTCAACAAAGGTACTAACGCATCCGATTTGGGCTGGAAATATTCTATTACGCCTTGCTCAGATCCTTGATTGGAACTATTGTAATCTGATTGATCCAGCGACTCTAAATGGGGAAATAAAAACGGCAATTTGCTACATCCATTGAGAGTGAAAACAGTCAAAACAAATGTTAGAATAATGATTAATACTCGTTTTTTATCGGTAAACATTTGTGTCCTCCTTTAGCCTATCATTTGATTTTCATCTTTTTTTCGGTTTGTCACTTGGTTGGTTCGACCCGGCGACCTAAGCCTCTCAGTTTGGCGTCCTCGCCAAACCATTTTCCGGGTTCCAGCATGACCATGCTGCCAAAACCGAACTAATCCCCCGCCAACGCTTCCGCCAGTCCCATCAAAGCTTCAATCACCGGCTCTGAGCCACCCTGGGACTGCAATCGTTGCGCCTGTGCCATCAAAATTGGCGCAGGCTGAGCCTGCTCCAAGCGCATCAACCGATCAATCGCCCGGTTCAGCGAGCCATTTGCCGCATAGGCTAAGGCAATTTCCTCGCGGTAAATATCCTTACCGACCACATCCAAGTCTGCCGGACTTGCATATCGGTTACTTGCCGGAAAAATTAAAGTCGAGAGCACGATGCCAATCACCAAGCCAAAGACGATGCCTGTCAACAGATACCAGTTTGAAGTTTTTGGTGCTTCAGTCATTACGCCCTCGCAAAACCCGCCAATTCTCGTAAACAATCAAATCCAAACCTTCTAACAGGTTTAGAATGAGGGTTTTATCCTCCACAGGATAATTTAATTTCTCGGCATCCGTGACCGCTTTACCAACAAAAGTCAGCAAATTGCCATGGTCAAGTCGCGCCAATTGGTCCAGCGCCAAAACCTTATCCCCGGTGAGAGCAAAATGTTCGGCAACCATCAAGACCGCATCGGTGCGAAAATCAAGACGCAATCGGGTGATATCGGCATTATGAGCCGGATGAGGCTTGATCAGCAGCCAGCCAACCGCCAAGCCAAGCAAAACGCCTAGCACAATAGCAATTACAAAGTTAGTGGATCGATTTCTTTTCATAACAGATGAAAGATAGCAACTTTGGTGCCAGCTTGGCATCACCTGGAAGACTTTTTTCTCATGCCTAAATTTCAAAATGTGTAACCTATGTCTTCAAACAGGTGTTACCTATGTCCCCGGTCTATACACCTCGCCAAACCATTTATCGCCATTCGGCATAGTCCTCGCGACCATGCGGAAGCTATTCTTTGTTAAGTTTGGCGTATGGTGTTGTTCGGTTTGGCGTCTTGTGTTGTTCTGTTTGGCGTATGGTGTTGTTCGGTTTGGCGTCCTCGCCAAACCATTAACGTTCCAGCATAGTCCCCTGACCATGCTGCCATCCACGCCACCGTTCGTCTATGCAATCTTCTTGAGGAAATTTTTATCCCTAGCAGGCGTCCCGCCCTGCGTTCTAACCCATTGCGCCGGTGCTGCTTGCGTGCAAACCTCTTTCGTCTGCGCTCACCGTGCGCAAAGCACCTACAAACCGACGTCTGCCCTACTGCTTCAGGCGAACATACTTGACCAGCGGCTCAATATAACGCTGATTGCTCAAGTCAAATGACTTAAATTTACTAGGTGGCGTATTTGCAGCCCCCTGTTCAGATTGACGCTTTTTCTGGCTCATTCTGCCAAAGAGCCCAATCAAGAAGCGATTAAACCATCCCATTTTTTCAAAATCCATGCCACCCAAAAAATAATAAAAGCGTGCCGGTTTAGGTGTTTCTGCGGGAAAGTTCACTTTTTCAATGCTTTGAACAAAAGCCGGATCACTCGGGGTTGCGCCAGTAGCAAAAACCACCCAGGTCTTTTTGGGCAACTTCTCCATCCAACCTTGCACCTTGCCAAGTCCAGAAACCCGGCTGGCAAACAATGAACCGCCAAAAACAACGATTCCATAATCAGCCAAAACAGTCAAATCAACATGAGCCAACGGCAAAACATCAGCCCCAACCGCTTCAGCGATCCAGCGTGCATAGCGCTCCGTGAACCC
>CAZUZM010000047.1:0-11549 GCA_964624615.1 uncultured Anaerolineaceae bacterium | reverse complement strand
AAAAGATTTAAGGAGTAAATATTCGATGGTACGTATTCGACTACGACGGGTCGGTTCCACCCACCAAGCCCATTATCGTGTGGTTATTGCTGATAAAGAAAGCCCACGCGATGGCCGCTTTATTGAGATCGTTGGGCATTACAACCCACGCACTAAGCCTCACACAATTGAATTCAAAGAAGATCGCATCTTCTATTGGTTAGGTGTTGGCGCGCAACCCTCTGAAACAATTGAAAAATTGTTCAAACAAATTGGGTTGGACGAACGCTTTAAGCGCTTTAAGGCTGGTGAGGACGTGGACGTATTGCTTGCTGAAGCAAAAAAGACCTACGAAAGCCGGGTTACAAGCTCCCGGACCACCCACAGCGACTAGTTTTAGAAGGTTTTTATGGACGACAAGAAATTACGTGATTTGTTAGAGTACATCGCCAAAGGCTTAGTGAACAATCCAGAGTCCGTTAAGGTGGAAAGCTCTATCGAAGATAACACCGTGCAACTCAAGCTTTCCGTTGGCACCGAAGATATCGGTCGCGTTATCGGCAAGCAAGGTCGTGTTGCTAATGCCATTCGCCATTTGCTGCGAGCTGCTGCTTCACGTGAAGGTATGCAAGTTGTTATGGACGTTGTTGAGCCTGAATAATGCTCGACGAAACAAATTCTGTTCAACAAGAAAACGCAGGCTCGGCTTTTGACGAGCCTGCCTTTGTTTTAGTTGGTAAATGCCAAGGTGTTCATGGCGTCGCTGGTGAAATTGCGATGCGTGTGGATACTGATTTTCCGGAACGCATTCGACGGGGTCGCACGCTTTATATAGGTGATGATCATGTCCAAGTAAAAGTTCAAAGAACGCGTTGGAAGGGCAAGCTTCTGCTCTTGAAGCTTGTTGGTTTTGACACACCTGAAGCTATCGCGCTTTTTACCAACAAGTGGGTTTTTGTAAGCGTCGATGACATTCCTGCTCTACCAGAAGGCGAATACTATCATCATCAACTAATTGGCTTGAAGGTGTTTGAAGGCAGCGAATGTTTAGGCACCCTGGTTTCCATTTTACAAACCGGTGCAAACGATGTTTATATTGTCGAAGACCAGGATGGAAAAGAATTGCTTATCCCTGCAATTCCGAATGTTGTGCAAAAAGTGGATCTTGCCAACAAACGCTTGGACGTAAAGCTTTTGGAGGGATTGCGATAGGCATGCAAGAGCGTGAGGCATGGTTAGCGTTTAGCCACGTGCGCGGCATGGGTGCTGTGCGGTTTAGGAAGTTGCTAAACCATTTTAGTGCCTTGCACATTGCCTGGGATGCTCCAGAATCAGCACTGCTTGAAGCCGGCATGACCGAAAAGCTTCTTCAATCTCTACGAGAAACCAAAAAATCTTTCGATCCAATAAAAGTACAAAAGAATTTTGATGAAAAAGGCATTAAGGTTCTCACCTGGCTGGATGAAAGTTATCCACCTTATTTATTAGAGATTGCACAACCTCCACCTGTTTTATATGTTCTCGGTGAACTTTCGGAGGCGGATAATTTAGCAATGGCAATCGTAGGCACCAGGCACGTCACCAGCTATGGCAAACAGCTTTGTCATGATACGGCTACTTATCTCGCTGGTCATGGTATTACGATTGTCAGTGGCTTGGCGCGTGGTGTAGATGCCATTGCTCATAAAGCTGCCCTGAAGATTGGCGGACGGACCATCGCTGTTTTAGGCTCCGGCGTGGATGTTATCTATCCACCTGAGCATCGCAGCCTTGCGGACGCCATCATCAAATCTGGGGCAATCATCAGTGATTACGCGCCCGGAACCCGACCAGAGGGCATCAATTTTCCACCGAGAAACCGTATTATTTCAGGTCTTTCACGGGGCACGATTGTCATTGAGGCTGGAGAGCGCAGTGGCGCTTTAATAACGGCAAAATTCGCTGCTGACCAAAATCGCGATGTTTTTGCTGTTCCGGGTTCGGTTCTTTCGCCAATGAGCAAAGGAACCAATAAGTTGATTGGTGAAGGTGCTATACCGATGACTAATCCGGCTACGGTCATCAACCAATTGGGGCTTGAAAAACAAAAGGTCCATATGCAAAAGGAAAAGGTTGAGCTAAGCTCGCTGGAAAGACGCGTTTATGAGGCATTGGGAAGCAGCACTATTCATGTGGATGAGCTTTGTGGTAAGCTGGACATGCCCATTGAAAAGGTCAACGCTACTTTAACGATGTTACAACTAAAAGGAGTTGTAGCTCAAGAAAACAATCAAGAATATCGCGCTGAAAAGACCTGGTATATTGGCTAAACATTGTAAGAACTTATCCCAAAAAACTTGACTTTAAAATGTATATGGTATTATAGGGCGTATTTAGGCATGGGATAACCTTGGAGTATTTATGGAAATTTATTGTTTAAAATGTAAAGAAAAAAGAGAAATTACCGAAACGACCGCCGTTTTTACTGCGTCTGGAACACCAGGAACCCGTGGCTTGTGTCCAGTTTGTGGTACGAAAGTTTTTCGCATGGGTGCTACACCTGAGCATGACGGTATGGAAAAACCCGTTGTAGAGAAAAAAGAACGCAAACCTGCTTCGAAGACTAAAGCTAAAGCTGGTAAAGGCACAAAAAAGGGTGGTCGGGGCAGCCGATCCAGTGGACCAAACTTTGCCGACCGAATTAGCTTGGATGGTTTAGGAAAACCGCTGGTCATTGTGGAATCCCCGGCAAAAGCACAAACCATTGGTCGTTTTTTAGGTAATAAATTTAAGGTCATTGCTTCGTACGGTCATGTGCGCGACCTTTTGGCATCCCGATTAAGTGTGGATCCAGAGAATGATTTTGCACCAGAATATCGTGTGTTGAATGACAAATCCAAACTCGTTAAGAAGATTACCGAAATTGCGGATAAAAGCCCTGAAATCTTTCTGGCTACTGACCCCGACCGCGAAGGCGAATCGATTGCCTGGCACTTGATGGAATCAGCGAACATCCCAGAAACCAAAACAAAACGCGTTGTTTTCCATGAAATCACCAAAACCGCCGTTGATGAAGCTTTTAAGAATGCACGAACCATGGACATGGACTTGGTTGACGCCCAGCAAGCCCGTCGCATCTTGGATCGTTTGGTGGGGTATAAAGTCAGCCCAATCTTATGGGAAAAAGTTCGCAGCCGTCTTTCTGCAGGCCGTGTTCAATCGGTTGCTGTGCGCTTAGTGGTCGAACGTGAACGTGAAATTATCAATTTTGTTCCAGTGGAGTATTGGGTTGTTTCGGCTATTTTCCATCAGGAAGGATCTGATCAGCAGTATGAAGCGAAACTTCTCCGAATAGATGATCAGGATCTAAACCTGAACAATCAAGCGGATTCGGTTGCAACCGTTGCAGATATGGAGAATGCTTCCTATAAGCTGGCAGAAAAGAAAGTAAACAAGCGGCGCAATCGTCCCAGCGCGCCTTACATTACCAGTACCTTGCAACAGGATGCCTCGAGCCGTCTCGGCTTTTTAGCTAATCGCACGATGACTATTGCCCAGCAGCTCTACGAAGGCATCAAACTTAGCGGCACCGAAGAAACAGGTTTAATTACCTATATGCGTACGGACTCTGTTAACGTTTCCAAACAAGCGGTTGAAGAAGCCAGACAGTTTATCGAAATAGAATATGGCAAAAACTATTTACCACCTAAGCCACCGCTTTATCGCACACGGGCAAAAACAGCCCAAGAGGCGCATGAGGCTATTCGCCCTACATCTGTAAACCGCACGCCGGCTTCAATGGAAGCTTTTCTCACCCCTGAACAACACCGACTTTATACGCTTATTTGGCAAAGGTTTGTTGCCAGCCAGATGGAACCCCAGGTGGTTGAAACCTTGAGCTTGGATGTTGAAGGCCTTTCAACGGACCATAAATATCTGTTGCGAGCAACAGCCAGTCATACCGTTTTTCCGGGTTTTCGTGCCGTTTATCCCCAAGTTGGTGGCGAAAACAATGAAAATCCTGAGATGGTGAACCTGTTTAAAGACGTGCTTGAGCAAGGTAAGCAACAAATTTTGGACTCTCTTAATTCAGAGCAAAAGTTTACGCAACCGCCGTCTCGCTTTTCTGAAGCTTCACTCATTATGTTGCTTGAAGAAAATGAGATTGGACGTCCATCGACTTATGCACCAATTATTTCAACAATCCAAACGCGTGGTTATGTGGAAAGAATCGGACGCATGCTCAAACCAACTGAAATTGGTTTTATTGTCAATGACCTCTTGGTAGACTTTTTCCCGGAAATTGTCGATATCAAGTTTACTTCCAGGATGGAAGAGGAACTTGACGAGATTGCTGAAGGCAAAGCTGAGTGGGTGGCAGTGATGCGTGAGTTTTACGGTCCTTTTGAAAAACGGCTAGATTATGCCAAAGACCATATGCCGGTAAAAAAGCCTGAACCCAAGTTGGTTGGCAGACCTTGTCCGACTTGTGGTCAGGATTTAGTGATGCGCAGTGGCCGTTTTGGCGATTTTATTAGTTGCAGCACTTTTCCTAGCTGTCGCTATACCGAAAATATTCCAGTTGTCTTAAATATCAGCTGTCCGCAATGCCATGAAGGCGATGTTGTTGAAAAACGCACTAAACGCGGCAAGACATTCTATGGCTGTAGTCGTTATCCAGATTGTGACTTTGCAACCTGGCAGAAACCTTTAGCCGAGCCATGTCCTTCGTGTGGTGGTTTGTTGACCCAAAAAAGCAATGAAGAAGCTGTTTGTACTGATTGCAAACTTAGTTTTCCCCAAATGGATGGCAAGTTAGCTTAATAGCATCTACCAAGCCAGAAAATAAATGCCCTCGAATTGTGAAGTTGAGGGCATTTTTAATATTGAAGCTGGTATAAAACATGCACCTATAATGGCAGAAAGTTATCAAAGAGGTGCTACGATGGAAAATTTTCTTGCCGAATTTAGAGAGAGATTGAAAGTTCCCCGCAATCTTGCCATTTTTACCGCAGTTATTGGCTTGATCGTTGGTCTGTTGCTCGCCTGGGTTGTTTTCCCAGTCAAGTGGAAAGATGCCAGCGCGGAACATTTGCGAGCGGATGAGCGCGTCGTTTATCTGCGAAACGCTATTAACGCCTTTACCATGACCGGTCGGGTCAAAGAAGCCCAACTGGCATGGAATTCACTTGGAACCAATGGTATCAAGACCCTGGAAGATCTTAACAAACAACCTGGCTTCTTGTTTACTGAACAAATCCAACGCTTTGCGGCAGCCGTTGACACCAACGCACCTGTCCCGGAAAGCAAACCAGACGAAACTAACCAAGGTGTAAAGGATGATGGCACCACAATTGGGTTACGTCCTGCCGATGAAACCGTTGAACCTGCCAAAAAGAAGAGCGGTCTGCTTTGGTTGGGCATCGGGTTGTTGCTTCTGTTGGTGGCTGGTGCATTTTTAGTTTGGTGGTTTTTCTTCAAGAATAAAGACAAGGATTTTAAACTACCTTTCAATTTAGGAAAAAAAGACGAAGAAAAGCCGACTAAGTCATACTCAACAACACGACCTGCAGCGACACCTTTACAGCGTGAACCTATTCGACGTGCTGAACCTGAGCCTGAATATGAAGAAGAACCAGAAGAAAAACCTAATTTACCAAATTTGGCCGGATTATTTGGCATTGGTGGGAACCAAAAGCAAGAAGAAGATCAATATGAACCGATGCCTGCTGCAAAGCCAGTAGCCCAGTTTATGACGACCTACATGCTCGGTGACGACATGTATGACGAGTCGTTTACCTTTGATGCACCAAACGGCGAGTTTTTGGGTGAGTGCGGAGTAAGTAGCTCTGATACCATCGGCGTCGGCGAACCTAAAAAAGTTTCTGCCTTCGACATTTGGCTGTTTGATAAAAACGACATCCAAACCATTACCAAGGTGGTCATGAGCAAACATGCTTTTGAAGATGGTGCTATCCGCCAACGGCTTGAAATTCGCGGCGAACCCATTAAGGCTGAGGAAGGAAAACAGTTCGTCCTCGAAACTGCAACCTTACGACTGGAAGCTAAATTGGTGAACTTCCAATATGGCGACCTTCCCTTACCGGATGATAGTTACTTCCAGCGTGCCACAATGGAATTGGCTGTTTACCGCAAGTAAACAACTTTGTGTAGAACTAAAAAGGCTGGTCAGTTTTGACCAGCCTTTTGCTTTCTAATGTAAAGAGAACAAACTATTCAATCTTCAAAATTTTGAATTTTAATTGTCCGCCATTCGGCAAAGTTACTAATGCGGTTTTACCAACCTTTTTGCCAATTAGTGCTGCACCCACTGGGGACTCATAGGATATCTTGCCTTCACGCAGGTTGGCTTCTTTTGCACCAACGATCGTATATGTCTCGGGTTCTTCACCATCTTCTTGAACTGTCACAGTGTTGCCAATATTAACCGTGTGCAAGTCTATATCTGTTTCATCGACGATTTCTGCGTTATACAGCAGGGTTTCAAGTTCCAGGATACGACCTTCCAGAAATCCTTGCTCTTCTTTGGCGGCATGATAATCGGCGTTTTCTGATAAGTCGCCCATTTCAATGGCGCTTTTCAGGCGGGCGGCAAGTTCATCCCGTTTGGGACCTTTCAGGGTCGCCAATTCTTCTTCGACTTTTGCTTTTCCAGCTTCAGTTAAAAATTGCTTATTCATAGCTCTATGGTAACACATTCACGTCAAAAAGACGCTTAAATTCATCAATCGCAAAGCGATCGGTCATACCGGCAATATAATCACAAACGGTCAATTCAAGCCCCTTGATAGGGATGAGCAGTTGCACATTATCCGGCAAGGCGTCAGGCGTGCTGATATACAAGTTGAAAAGTTCGGTAATGATGGTTTCAGCTTTGGTTTGCATTCGCACGACGCGGTAATGGCGGTACAGTTTGTCAAAAAGGAAATCTTTTAATTCTCGGTTACGTCGGTGCATATCTTCACTATAGCCAACCACATTATAGGGCAGGGCTTGCAGTTCCTGTGGGCTGTTGACTTTGCTGCGGCGTAGATAACGATCGATGCTGTGAATCAGGTCGGTCATTTCAAAACCAATCAGGCGGCGAATAATTTGATGTCGGGCAAGTTCGTCCAAGGCGTCAGACTTTCGGCGACCCAGGCTCTCGTTCACAATTTCCCAAATGGCGATGCCGTCCAGTTGTGCAGGCGTAATCAGACCTGAGCGCAATCCGTCATCCAGGTCATGCGAGGTATAAGCCAGTTCATCAGCGACATTGGCAATTTGCGCTTCCAGATGGCCACGCAAATGTGGGTCATATTCCGAAGCATCCGCCGTATCGTAATCAGTTTCATGTTTAATCATGCCTTCTAAAACTTCCCAGCTTAAATTTAAGCCTACAAAATCGGGATAACGCTGTTCAAGTTCGGTCACAATGCGCACACTTTGATGGTTGTGGTTAAAACCGCCATGATCCATCATCAAACGCGAAAGCACCGTCTCTCCAGAATGGCCAAAGGGTGGGTGGCCAATGTCATGTGCCAGACAGATGGTTTCGGTCAGGTCTTCGTTAGCACCAAGCGAGCGTGCCAACGAGCGTCCAATCGCTGCGACTTCGAGCGAGTGAGTCAGTCGTGTGCGATAGTAATCCCCTTCATGGATAATAAAGACCTGCGTTTTGTATTCCAGACGTCTAAAGGCAGTGGTGTGCAAAATGCGGTCGCGGTCACGTTGATAGCGGGTGCGAAAATCAGCTTCTTCTTCGGGGAACTTGCGTCCGCGCGAGTCTTTGCTGCGGATGGCATAAGGTGCCAGCGTTTGATCTTCGATGGCTTCTAGTTGTTGTCGTGTGTAAATCATAGGTTTCCTTTGTGTTCTATAAATAATTAAAGCGTTGTAATAAGTGTGCCGAGTTCATCACCCTTTAGCACTTTCGATAAGTTTTCTGGTTCGAGTCCGCTAAAGATATGAACCTTGGTTAGGGGGCTCAATGCGCATAGCTTCTGCATTAGCAACACTTTTTCGCGCATGCCGCCAGTCACATCGGTACTCTCAGAACCTAGAATAGCGCTCATAATAGGACTATGGCCATCCAGGTGGGGTATCAAGGTCTTGCATGTTGGAAAGTCTTCAAACACGCCTGCTTCTTTGCCAACCAAGAGCACATCATCCGGCTGGAAGTTAGCTGCCATTTCGACAAAAAGATCTTCGGTGCTCAAAATGGTGCCGCCCAGGTCTTCGTCTACGACCACGTCACCATAAACAACCGGTATGAGCCTGTTTTCAAGTGCAACCGCGATGGGCTCCAGGTTCCACATACTCACCTGGCCGCCGCGGGAACTGATCATTGCCGAGGGTGGAAAGGAAAGCAGAGGTAAGTTCATTTCCAAGCCACATTCGAGCACAATGTTATGCAATGCGTGGGCAGCTTGCCAAACTTTTTGATAGCCCAACCATTCCGTACGATTATGAACCCCTTCACGCGTGTGATATTTAGCTGCTGCGGCATGGCCAAACGAGCCAGAGCCATGACCCAGTAACACTTTGAGGTTGGGGTTAGCTTCCCAATACTGGAACAGTGCTTTCAACAACTCTTTAATGAGCTCTTTGTTGGCATGGTTTTCTTTGTTTTTGTCGGTGATAAGAGATCCACCTAATTTGATAAAAACTAGTCTTTCGTCCATAATGTTTATCCAGTCATGATTTGTGATGCTGGTAGGTGGGTTTTCCAGACATCTGTCGCACCAGCCTCACGCAGAGCCTCGGCCATCGCATCGATGTGGGTTTCTTCTGCCAGCGCAATCATTGCGCCACCTTGTCCGCCGCCGGTCAGCTTAGCACCCAAAGCGCCTGCAG
This sequence comes from uncultured Anaerolineaceae bacterium, assembly GCA_964624615.1. Taxonomy (GTDB): domain Bacteria; phylum Chloroflexota; class Anaerolineae; order Anaerolineales; family Anaerolineaceae; genus Mesolinea. The sequence goes on along the minus strand of CAZUZM010000047.1, from coordinate 2,735 downwards.
ATCGTGCCGCATTCACTAAGTAGCCCAGCTTAGGACATGAAATGCCCAGGTCTGCCAACAAGGTTTGGTTGAGGTTCATCGCCTCACCAAGCATATAGCGGTCACCAATGCTCATAGCGCGCTTGGCGATGAGCACTTGCTTTTCGATCTCAGCAAAAGCGTTATTAACAAAGTCTGGTTCTTTTTCTTTTCGATCTGCAAGATAGGCGATACTTTTTGCTGTAGGCGTGCGTTCGCCACTATCCGCAACCACAAAATGCAAGCTGTTTAGCGGTCGCAGATGTGTGATGGTATGCCCGCGCTGGTAAAAAATAGGTTGTTCCCAAGCGATCACGGTTGTGTCGATGCCAGAAAGTCGCCCATGAATAAATTGGTCACTTTGGTACGCCAGGGTATCCAATTCTTTTTCGTTGAGCGGGTGTCCCAGAAAAGCCGATAAACCACGCATAATGCCAACTGCCAAAGCAGCGCTCGAGCCAAAACCAGCACCCAGCGGAATATCCGATGCGATATGCAAGGTACAACTCGGTGGGGTTTTGATGCCCAAAGCTTCGAGCAAAAGCAGAATCATTTGTTTAATGGGTTCGTCATTTGCCATGTCACTAAAAAACTGGTCTTTTCCGGTATCAATGGCAACAACCCGCAGTGTTCCAGGTTTGGCAAGGATGTTGGGTTCCACCGTCACGCGTAGTCTGAGGTCGGTGAAAGGGATGGCGATGGCAGGATGCCCATAGACGACGGCATGTTCTCCTAAAAGGATAAGTTTAGCGCTGGCACTGGCGCGAGTTACTGGCATAATAATCTCCTAAAGGACAAGATAGAGGATGATAAAAACGGTAATCGCCCACAGCACAATACTGGCTTGCAAGGGTCGGTCAGTAAGCAACACTTCTTCGGGTGCAGCGCCGCTTTCTTTGGTGTGTAAAATTTGTAGATAGCGCAAAACGCCATAAAGCACAAAGGGGATGGTGAACATCATGCTATAAGAATGTTCCCCAGCCGTTGGCGCAAAAGTGTAAAGCATATAGGTGATCAAAATCGCGCCAAGGATGATTACCAGATATTGGTTGAGCAGTGGCAGGTTATAGCCACGCAGGGTCTTTCGGGTTTCACCGGCTTGGTCGTTGAGCATTTTGAGCTCAGAAAAGCGCTTGCCAAAGGCCAAAAAGAGTGCCAGTAAACTCGTCAGAATGTAAAGCCAGGGTGAAAAATGCTTGACGGTGATGACACTAATGCCCGCCTGCATGCGCAAAACGAAGCCGGCGGCAATCACCATCACGTCTATCAACATCACATTTTTGAACCAGCGTGAATAAGCCAGCATCAGCAAGGTGTAGCCCAGGCAAATGATACCGAACCACAGGTCTAAAAAGAATGCTGCCGGAAAGATAATGATTGACAGGATAACCACAAAAAGGATTGCCGCTTTGGGGCTAAGCGCGCCGGAAGCAATCGGGCGGTGTTGCTTTTTGGGGTGGGCGCGGTCGGCTTCGATGTCGATCAGGTCATTGATGGTGTAAGTGATGCCGGATACCAGGCAGAACAGGAAAAAGGCGAGCAAAACGCGCAGGAGCGCGCTCCAATTGCCCAACTGTCCGTCAAAGACAATGCCGGCAAAAATGACCAGATTCTTGAGCCACTGCCTCGGCCGCAACGATTTAATAAGGTGTTTAACCATGGCAATATCTTATCATGATTTTTTAAGGTTTGCTTTAGGTTTCAAATACTAGCTAGTCGCTCGTGGGAGCAGATTGATTACTATCAATTTCAGTATCTTGTTCGTAATAATAAGAATAGTCAATGCCTTTGATATACATCTCACGATCATCAATTTTGTCCGTCAAGGCATTTTCCAACAAGGTTTTGATTGGAAGTGGGTCGAGGGGGCTTTTGCGCATAGCATTAAGATAATCAGACTTGCTGATTTCGCTCCAGTCTACGCACTTTTTCAGCACCTTCTTGAGGATAAGGTCCAGCCAGATGCGCATGCTACGCCCATTGCCTTCCAAAAATGGGTGAGCGAGGTTCATCTCGATGTATTTGGTGACAATTTCGTCAAAAGTGGTTTGAGGCATGTCTTTGATCGACTGAAGCGTTTGGGCTAAAAAGCGACTTTGGGTGAAATGGAAACCGTCTTTGGAGATGTTTTGGGTGCGTATCTGTCCGGCGAAGGGGTATAAGCCGCCAAATAGATAGGCATGGATTTGCTGCAACCCTTTTACGGTGCCTATTTCGATGGTATCGAGTAATGTGCTTTCAAAGAGGGCGTAGGCTTTGGATCGGCTTTTTCCATCGATGCTTTCATCACTATTTGTAAACCAATCGATGAAACGGGCAGCTTGTTTTGCTGGAAACTGCTTGGCTAGCTCAAGAACGCCGTTTTGGTCGAGTGTATTCGTAAGTCGCTTTTTCCCATCCGGAGCCAGCATTTTGAACTGGGTAGTGCCACTACCCAGTTGAATACCAGCCTTTTTTAACTTGGCACTCAGGTATTTCCAATAGTTCCGATTCTTTTGATAATTATCCACATCACGCAATACACCAATGATGTCTAAAACAGAAAACCGCCAGACAGCGTTTTGTTCATCCCAAATGGCGCGCACTTCACGGCCATCAAAAAATCGAATGGAGATTTTAGTCATTTTATCTCGTCATTGCTTGCGTAGGGTATTTGGTGTTTGTCCTTGCGTGCATGGCAATATCTTATCATGGTTTAATAGCCTTGTTTGCGGAAT
>CAZUZM010000046.1:0-12084 GCA_964624615.1 uncultured Anaerolineaceae bacterium | reverse complement strand
AGGAATGGGCTGGTAAATACGGCGTGCAAGGCATTCCAACCATGTTGATGATGAAGGACGGCAAAATAGTGCATCGCCAGGTTGGTGTTCTGCCCGAACCCATGCTTCGCGATACAATTAAGAACTTCATTGAAGTTGCCGGCGGAAAAGCCTAGAAATTATTCGACTTCACAGAACTAAAAAAGCATCCCTGGTTATTAGGGATGCTTTTTTGATGGATTATAGTTGCTTTAGGCTATTAATCACCGCTCACTCTTTGAATATTTGCACCTAATGCGCGTAGCTTTTGTTCTATTTGAGCATAGCCACGGTCGATTTGCGCTACATTGCGAATCACAGATTGGCCTTCAGCTGAAAGTGCAGCCAAAACCAAAGCTGTACCCGCACGAATATCGGGACTGTCAAGCGTCTCACCGGCTAATGGGGTAGGTCCATTGACGATACAACGATGAGGGTCACAAAGCACAATTTGTGCGCCCATCGAAACTAGCTTGTCAATAAAGAACATGCGGCTGGGGTACATCCAATCATGGAAGAGCACAGTGCCCTTACTTTGGGTGGCAATAACAATAGCGATACTCATCAGGTCGGTGGGAAAGCTTGGCCACGGCATTACGGTAATTTCAGGAATAGCGTTGCCGAGGTCTGGTTCAATAACCAGCCTTTGGTGTGCGTCCACGATGAGGTCATCACCATCAAATTGGATGTCAACACCTAAACGTCTGAGGACCAGTTTAATCATGCTAAGGTGCTCAACGCCCGCATTCTTGATGCGTATGTTACCTTTGGTCACTACCGCAGCGCCAACAAAACTGATGACTTCGAGGTAGTCAGGGCCAATGGTAAACTCACCGCCGTGTAAGGTTTCTACGCCTTCAATAAGAAGCGTATTCGAACCGATATTCTCAATCTTTGCTCCCATGTTGTTGAGCAAGTGACAAAGTTCTTGAATATGCGGCTCAGAAGCGGCATTGCGAATGACGGTTTGTCCTTTAGCAAGCGTTGCCGCCATAATGGTGTTTTCGGTGGCGGTTACACTGGCTTCATCCAAAAGGATATCCGCACCTACCAAACCATTGGCGCTAAACTTAAACATACCGTGGTCAATCTTAAAATCAGCACCCATTTTTTCGAGTGCCAGGATATGCGTATCCACACGTCGACGACCAATAACATCTCCACCAGGAGGAGGTAATTCCAACGAGCCATAGCGCGCTGTCATTGGTCCTGCCAAAAGGATGGAAGCCCTGATTTTGCGGCACAGTTCCGGGTCGAGATCTGCGGGACGGATGTCCTTGGCATGAAACTCCCAGGAACTGGAATTCCCAATCTGGCGAATGACCACACCCAGGCTCTGTAAGAGCTGTCGCATGGTTTGGACATCCTTGATATCGGGCATGTTATGCAAAATAACAGGTTCACCGGTTAATAAAGTCGCCGACATTAAGGGCAGAGCCGCATTTTTATTCCCTTGCGGAATCATTTCGCCTGAAAGTGGCACACCACCTTGAATTACGAATCTGTCCATACTCTGTCCTTTCTCTTTGCTTTTGTTTGTTGTCCCTTAGTCTTTAAGGACTTTAGGTCCAGATTTTTTGACGCTTTCCGAAACGGAGTCTTCATACTTGGCAAAGTTCTTAATAAACTGCTCAGCAAGACCATTGGCTTCGGCTTTGTAATCTTCGTAGCTTGCCCAGGATTTTTCGGGGTTCAATACGTCTTCTGGAACGCCTTCGACTTCGTTGGGGATTTCCACATTGAAAATGGGGTGGGTGTGTGTGGGCATATTATCCAGTTTGCCACTCATAACGGCGTCAATCATGGCACGGGTCAAGGGCAAAGCAATGCGCTCGCCAACGCCAAAACCGCCACCAGCCCAACCAGTGTTCAAGAGCCACACCTTTGTACCGTGTTTTTCAAGGCGTTCTGAAAGCAGCTCAGCGTAAATAGAAGGTTTGATGGGCAAGAAAGGCGCACCAAAACAGGTAGAGAAAGTTGCCTGGGGTTTATCGCCCAAACCACGTTCGGTACCCGCAAGTTTAGAGGTGTAGCCGCTCAAGAAGTAGTACATCGCCTGGTCATTCGTCAAACGGGCAAGAGGTGGCATAACGCCAAAGGCATCCGCAGTTAGGAAGAAGATATGATTGGGATGTCCTCCCTGACCAGTCGGCTCAAAGTTCTCAATGAAATTCAATGGATAGCTGGCGCGGGTATTCTCAGTGACGACATTGGAATTGAAGTCTGGGTTATGGTTCTCATCCAATGGCACATTTTCGAGCATAGCGCCAAAGCGGTTAATCGCTTCCCAAACCAAAGGTTCATACTTTGGATTGATGCGAATGGTCTTCGCGTAACAACCGCCTTCGAAGTTAAAGATACCATTATCGCTCCAACCATGTTCGTCATCACCAATGAGAGCACGTTCCTGATCGGAAGAAAGCGTGGTCTTGCCAGTGCCACTAAGGCCAAAGAAGAGTGCGACATCGCCGTTCTTAGCTTTGTTTGCGGAACAGTGCAAGGACAAAATACCCTTCTTGGGCAGTATATAGTTCATGAAAGTAAAGACTGACTTTTTGATTTCGCCAGCATAGCGGGTGAGACCAATCAGCACGGCTTTGTCATCAAAATTGAGAACAACCATGGCAGGGGAGCGCAAGCCATCTGCTTTTGGATCAGCTTCAAAGTCATTGGATACATAAATGGTCAAGTCTGGGTCGATGTGGGGCTCTTGTCCATCATAGGCGATAAACATGTTAGACGCTGCAAGGTTTTGAACTGCATTGTCGGTGATGATGCGGATGCGTGCAGCATGTTCGGGATCTGCGCCTGCAAGTACGTCACGCACATACAGTCTTTGGGTGTTCATCTTGGCAAGCAATTTCGACTTTAAACCTTGATACTGAGCATTGTTAATGGACTCAGTACCAGTTGCAAACCAAAGATCTGGGTCATCGTTTTGAACGAGGTATTTGTCGTTAGGTGAACGACCAGTAAAAGGTGAGGTGTTTACGACTAAAGCTCCGGAGGTCGTCAGTTCACCTTCGCCATTGTTAATGCCGTGGGTGACGAGTGCGGCTTTATCCAGGTTGTAGTAGTATTCCTTAACCTGGTCTAAACCCATTCTTTCCATTTCTTGTGCGATGCTTGTTTTAGTGTTGGTCATTTATTGAAAATTCTCCTATTGTGAAATATTCCTGCAATTCAGAAACGCATCCATGGCAGGTTTCCCATAAATGGATGACAAAATGTCCGTTAGGCGGATGGTTCCATTAAAACCACGAGAACTGACGCCGGAAAGCCAAGTGTAGTCATTGAGTCCACAAGTAAAGTCCGTGTAAAGCTGGCTTTGCTTGTTTAAATCCAAAAATCGCTCATTTCCATTGCTTGCGCTGGCTATGATTGGTTCCATAAGGTCAGTATACTCCATTGCCTCAATATTGAGGGAAGGAAGATTCAGCGCAACAAAGATTAATTTCTCATGAGCAGGGTCGTGTTCATTAACAAATGAGTCAATCGCAGATTTAAGTAATGAGGAATCGTTTAAGTCTGCAGAATAGTTAACTAAAACGTATGAGCCATCAAACTGGAATAAAAACACTTTTTCCGGCATGGTATTAAAAGTCCCAGCCCAGAGAAGCTTCCCTTGAAATTGTTTGCGAATTTGATCGATCATGGTATGCCAGGTTTCAAGAGCTGTGTCTGGCGTACCCAGCTTGCCTGCTTCTGCTTCTAGAGCACCAGGAAGGCTAAAACGCACACCTTCTTCACCAATGATCAAATGGTCAATGTGATTGGTTTTGGCAAAAATTGCATAATTATTGAGGAATAAGTCATACTGCTGATACCATTGCTGCCAGAAAGCTTCACTCCGTGAAGCCGATCGCCACCAATCCCCAGGTTTCATCGGGAAGGTAATATTCGGGAAAAGCGAGACTTTCATGCCTGCATTCCGGGCTGTTTCAATCAATTGAGCCAAATCACGGTGAAGCATGGTTTCCTTTTCGGAAAATTGGATGTAAGGCAACCCATTTCTCTCAAAGACTTCCCATGCAGGTCTGAATATAAGCCAGTTAACGCCATTATTCTTTAGCTGTGAGATCGTCTTTTTAATAAATGGAAGGTCTGCAGGGCGGTATACGTGGGTAAACTCCATGCCGGTCAATCCTTTTTGGGCATTTGAAACCGCTCGTTCTTCAGCTATTTTGCCTTCTGAAGTCCAATTATGCCAACCTGTAATTTGGTGGTTTATTTCCAACACCTCATTAAAATGGGCTTTTACGGCTTGCTCATGACTGCTTTCATCGAATCCAAGCTCACAATTGTCATTTCTGCAAAATCGCAGTTCCAATGATTGTTCCTGCCCGTTACTAAAAAGCAGATACATCCACTTTTGATCCCGCACATGCCACATGGGAATTGGCTGGTCCCACTCCTTCCGGAGCAGTTGGATAGAAACCAGCTCATCCGGTGGCGTTTGAATGGGAATGTCAACATTCACAGTTATTGGGCTCAGATCATCGGCACGCCAGGTCAGAATATGGTCCTTGATTGTCGCAGCATTTTTGGGAACAATGAACTGACGGGTGACAAGCCCTTTCGTTTCAGACCTTTCAGCATTGAAATAACCATTACCAATCGTATAGCGATAACGGAATGCTGAACCCGCATAAAGCTCTAGATCCAATGTGTAGTTTTCTGATTCAACTTGATTAAGAAGCGGCATCAAGGATGCAATGCTACCCGATTTACTAAAGTTAGCCTCATATTGTGCACCTAATCCGACAAAATTGCCTGCTAATCGAATAGGCACACCAACAGTTTCGTTAGACGGCTTAACTTGAAACTGAAATTTTACTTTTTCCAATGGAATCAAGCGCGTATCCACTCGGGTGTTGATATTCGCACTCACATTTGCGCGCTGTTGCATCGGAGCGTAGCGACCATCAACTGCATAAGCCACCAAGTTATGCGTGCCTTCGGGAACATTCTCAAATCTAAAAAAACCGGACATATTTGTGAAGGTATGCTTGCCGGCAACGGTTATCAAAAGGTCAGGTATCCCTTTTTGCGTTTTATAATCCTTAAGATGTCCACTAATCGTACCAACCGGGCCAGTCACTTCCGAAGGACTCCAGTTTGATATCACATCGTTTACCTGGAGTTCATCATCGGCTATCACCATGCGCAAATCCACTGGTTGGCCTGATAACTGCGTTTCGACCACCTCAGACGGATCAACGATGACATAACGATAACGATATTCAAAACCCTTATCCAGAAGAACACTTACTTCAAATCGATTATCGCCCTTACTTTGCATCGGGTAGCGGTTGATGTTGTCTATGTAACCACTCAGGTCATCTAAGATATCCAAGGCAAGTTGAAAAGAGTCAAAGCTTGTTTTTGGACTTTGAACACTAAAAGTGACTTGAACCTTTTCAGGTTCCACAATGTTAGTTGGTATTTTTGGAGGTTTAACCAGTGGTCCCTGGTCTTTTCTCTGAATTTGAAGGCCACAAGCGACTAAAGAAAGGGTTAGGATGGCCAACAGACTGAACTGCAATGCCCGAATTAGTCTTCTTATGGTCATGTGCGCTCATCTTTCCACAGCATTCATTATTTTGTCGATATTTAATGCGAGACTACCCAAGACACCATTGATAAAGCGGGGACTGCTGTCAGTGCCAAAAAGTTTTGCTAACTCAACGGCCTCATTGATTCCCACCTTAAGCGGGGTCTTTCGATAGTAAGCAACTTCCCATAAAGCTATTCGCAGAATGTTTCGGTCAATGACGGCAACCTGATCCAAAGGCCACTCAGGCGCATGTTCTGAAATTAGCCTGTCTATTTCACCACTATTATCCATGACACCTTTGGCAACAATTTGAGCAAAGTCATATTCGCTTGGAGACAAGGAAAATTCTTGCGATCGCTCAAGAAGCACATCGCCCAATAGGTGATCCGTTAGATCTAATTCATAAAGTGATTGCAAGGCAACACATCGAGCCTTGGTTCTGGATTTCATGGTTAAGCAACCTTCAAATCAATATCTGTAATATGTACGTTGATATTAGCAACTTCCATGCCAACCATATCAGTAATGGCCCGAGTGACCCGGGTTTGAACCGTTTCTGCCACTAACCTGACGTTTTCTTCACCTTCGGTCTCGACATAAACGTCAATGAATATCTTGGAATCTTCAACGTCTATCTTAACACCTTGGTTTTCTTGCGCAAGTTTACTAGCACCGAATGAAACAGAAGCCATCTTGCTCACACCAGGTGTCGCCAACGTCGTCAGGCGGGTAATTGTATACAAGACGCTAGGGTCTATTGTTGTTGAATAAATTGTTTCGTGTTCCATATGCTCCTAAGTTGCGCGTAGCTTATAGTTTGGCTACATTTTAGCGCATCGCCACCAGCTTTGACGCATGAACGAAAACGCTCTCAAAAGAGTTGATTTAGTAATCATCCTCGATGTCTTCTTCTTCCTCGTCATCAAGGCTGACCCACATATCTTCATCGTCCTCATCTTCGGCGAGTTCTTCCCATTCTTCCAAGCCCTCGTCGTCATCCCAACTTTCGCCCGAACCGATATCTTCGGTGGGGCGATAGGTTAAACACCCTTTATCCGGGTCGATCTCGATGGCTGCAGCACTGCAATAGCGCTCATCCAAAAACTCACAATCCTGGTAATGACATCTAACACGTGGTGCCATATTTTACTCTCCAATATTGGTCTTAATCTTAATCGAAGGCATTTTACCTTATGTCACTAAAACCGTAAAGCAATAGTATTAACCCGGCGCGATGCGAATAGCTTCGGTTACGTTGGGCAAATTTTCAAGCCTGGCCAGGATGCGGCTCAAAGCTGTAATATCCGGCACCTCTAACACCATGTTGACTTTAACAATATGTTGGTGGGAGGTCATCGAGAAATCAATCAGACGTGCTGGCTCTCCAGCAAGGACACCCGATATATCCGACATTAAACCTTGGTGGTCATAGGCACTGATTTGGATCGGAATGGGATAAGTTTGTTGAACCGAACCCCAATCAACGTTTATCAATCGTTCTGTATCTTTGACGCGTAACACGTTTGGGCAATTCGCACGATGAATCGTTGCACCGCGACCACGGGTAATATAGCCAATGATGGCATCACCTGGCATTGGGTTGCAGCACCGTGCCATTTGGGTGAGCATGCCTGACAGACCCATGACATGCACAGCGTCTGATTTTTCATCATGCTTGGCTTGACCTACCAAAAGAGGGGTCTCGCCGGACTTCGCCTGTCTTAATTCGCCTAATCGCGTAACAACACGGGTGATGGGAATATCGTCATAGCCCACGGCGACATAAAAATCATCAATACTCTTGAAATTAAACTGGGCAGCCAATTCGCTAAGGTCGACATCAGTCATACCCAAGCGCTTGAATTCTTTTTCGATCAACAATTTTCCATGTGCCAGGTTTTGGTCACGGTCCTGCTGTTTAAACCATTGTCTGATCTTGGCACGTGAGCGACTGGACTTCACCAATCCCAAGCTGGGATTAAGCCAATCCCGACTGGGACCACCACGGTTGGATGTCAAGATTTCAACCTGGTCACCCGTTTTTAGGGTATAGCTCAAAGGAACCAGCTTGCCGTTGATTTTAGCACCTCGGCACCGATGACCAATTTCTGTGTGCACTTGATAGGCAAAGTCAATCGGCGTCGCGCCTGCGGTCAGTTCAATAACATCTCCAAAGGGCGTTAGCGCGTAGATATGATCACGGAAAGAGTCCGTTCTAAACTGACCTTCCATTTCCTGGCTGTCTTCGAATTCCTGACTCCATGCCAAAAGGTTGCGCATAGCGCTCAATTTGGCTTCATAAGAGCTTGAAACCTGGGCATCTTTCTCTTTGTAACGCCAGTGAGCTGCCACACCAAATTCAGCGTTTTTGTGCATTTCCCAGGTTCGAATCTGGATTTCAAGTGGTTTACCATCTTTATAGATAATAGAAGTATGCAGCGATTGGTAGTTATTATCCTTCTTCGCAGCAATGTAATCATCAAACTCGCCCGGAATAGGCTGGTAACGCATGTGAATGATGCCTAAGACTTTATAACAAGTCTCAATATCATCCACAATAATTCTCAAAGCACGCAGGTCGCGAATGGCATCAAAGCTTTTGTCTTTGTTACGCATCTTGAGGTAGATAGAATAGATATGCTTAGGTCTGCCAAACATCTTGGCACTCACGCCAGATTTGGCTAAAAGCTCCTCAATCTCATGAATGATGTGCTCAATTTCAGCCTGTCGCTTATCGCTTTTCGCGGTGATATGTTCGGCAATCTCACGGTATTTATCGGGTTCGGTATAGCGAAAACCGAGGTCTTCGAGCTCCCATTTCATCTGCCAGATGCCCAATCGGTTCGCCAACGGTGCGTAGACGTCCAATGTGTCCTGAGCCAGTTTCTTTTGGCGTGCAGGTGGCAACGCGCTCAAGGTGCGCATATTGTGCAAACGATCGGCAAGTTTGATGATGATGACACGAATGTCGTCACCAATAGCCAAAAGCATCTTGCGCAAAAACTCGGAGAGGTTTTCGGTGAGTTTGGATTGCGGTACAGGAGTCTGGGTTTCGAACACATGTTGTTCGTCCTCGGTTTGGTCTGCCCGCGCTAATTGCGGGAGAGCGGTGATTTTGGTGACATCTTCAACGAACCGGGTAACTGTTTCACCGAACTTTTCTTTGAGCATTTCTGGGGTGGTGCCGGTGTCAATCAGCACATCGTGCAATAAGCCGGCAATGACCATGCTCGGTGAAAATTCCATTTCAATTAAAATTACAGCCGTACCAACACAATGGGTGAGATAAGGTTGCCCATTGGCACGGGTCTGCCCGGCATGAGCCTGTTCGGCAAAGTGATAAGCCTCGCTGATAAGCGCGAGGTCACTGGGCGAATAACTCGCCGGGGCTTTGGCTAAAAGCTGATCTAATAACATTTCGATAGAACTATACTACAAAATTACATTAACTTTTCCGCACTTGAAAAGTCACGCTTCAAGGATATTGTTTCCAGACAAGCCTTTTCTTCGGGTGTCAACTCATTGTTCAACATTCTGGCAATGGTCCAGCCCATCCCAGGGCCAAGCATAAAGCCCTGACCACAGGTTCCCGTGGCATGGATGAAGCCTTTTAGACCTTCATACTCGCCGAAAATAGGATTGCCATCCGGTGTCATGGGGTAGGTGCCGCGCCAGGTGCGCCGTACACGAATATTGGCTAACCGAGGCATGGTTTCAATGAGGCGCTGAGAAGCATGTGGCAAAAACCCGCGAGTATCATCACTAAAATGGCCGAAAATAGATGGTTCCGGCGTCACGCAAAAAATAATCTTGCCGGTTGGGTGTTGGTAAAAGTAGAAATTACTCGAACCGGGTCTTGGCCGCAAGTCGATAATCATTGGTTCGAACATCGGCGAGACTGCCTCGGTGATGCCGGCTTCATGCGCATCGGGCCGCACCGGCACCTCGACGCCAATCATCTTGCCAATTTCCGCAGACCATGAACCAGCAGCATCGATAAATATTTTACAAGCGTAATGGCCCTTAGGCGTTAGCACACCTTCGACTTTGCCATGGTTTTGCTGTATGCCAATGACACCCTCGCCAAAACGGAAGATTGCGCCGGCCTCAATCGCCCGGCGGTAGAAAGAATAACTGACTTTCAAAGGAGAAGCATAGCCATCCTCTGGGGCGTATGTACCGCCCAAAAGGTTGTTTGCATTCAAGTCGGGTGCCAAAGTCAGCATATCATCCCGTTGTAACCAAGAAATATTAAGATTCAGGCCTTGTTGAAAGTCAACAATTTCAAGGAGAGTCTTTTTAGTTGGTTCATCGTAGGCAACAAAACAGTAGCCCCCTGAGCGCCATTCAATATCATCGCCATGTTCAGCCTGCCAATGAGACAAAATGTCAATCGATTTTTTGCTGATGTTAATCTTGGCAAGATTGGTATGGGTTGCTCTAACACCGCCGATAGCGTGTTTATTGGACCCTTGACCATTGCTAGCTAACGGGTCCAAAACCAGCACTTTAAAACCTGATTTTGCCAGGTAATAAGCAGTAGGAACGCCTATGGATCCAGCACCTGCGATAATAACATCAAAAACGTTTGATTGACTCATAAGTTATGCCTCTTGTCCTTTCACATTTGCCAGGACACTAATGGGTACTTCTACAAATACTGGCCGAATGGGTGTTTCGGTAACGTCATTCAAAACGATGCCTTCATTCAAGAAAAGCCGTTTGATCATATTCAGGCATGTTTTTCCTCCACAAGCACCCATGCTGGCTTTGGTAACCGCCTTGATTTGATTGATATCCCGTACACCAGCCCGGATCATTGCCCGAATTTCACCAACAGTCACGCGTTCACAACGACAAATGTAGGCGCCGTCAGCCAGATTCTCAACCAAACCTTCCTCAGCTTCAAATGGCTGCGGCTCGGACTGCGCCATGACACGGAAGCCTGAAACTTCCGTTGCAATCGCTGCTGGCACTTCAATGGTCACCACGCGCGTGCCATCACGGTAGCCGGCAATCTTTCTGATTTCTGTAATCGGATACTGTCCAAGGCTCAAACCTTCGGTTGCGGTCACTTCCAATAATTTACCAACTTGCAATGTTTCTGGGTCTTGTTCAAAAGGCAGACTAACCAAGGCATTCCCATCCTGCTTACGAAAGTCCACCAAGCTAACGGCTAATCCCGGACAAACTGCTACACATCGTCCGCAGCCCAGACATTGGTCTTCTGAAGTTCGCTCATATTGAGGAAGATGGCGTATGTCAGCCTGGTCCACATGAATAAGTTTTTTAGGGCACACGGTAGAGCAGGGGTTACATGGTATTTCCTGAGTACAGTGCATGATGGGGTAAATACCCTCATGGGGGAATTCTGTTTTAGGCTTTTCAATATCCCGCGGTCGGGAACTGAGGATGTCTTCCAAATTTTGCCAGGCTTCGGTATCAGCTGCGGTTTCTAAACCAAGTTCCTTAGCAATGGTCACACCGGCAATTTTGCCCGAAAAGATAGCCGCACTGGCTTCAGCAATGGCATGGGCATCACCTGCGGAATAAACCTTAAAACCCAATTCCTTTGCTTTGCGATAGAACTCGTCCACCGGATCAAGTCCTACAGCAATCAGAACAGTGTCGCAATCATAAAGTTGTTCAGTGCCCGGGATGGGCTTGAAGTGTTGATCAACTTGAGCGATGACCACTTGCTCCACATGATCGGTACCGATGGCTTTCAAAACGGTATGTGAAGTGTAAATAGGCACGCCTGTGCGAACCAGCTTATCCATATGCACTTTGTAGCCGCCACAACGTGGTGCGGCTTCGACCAATCCGGCAACATGGATGCCAGCCTGGATAGCGTGGTAGGCAGCAATCAAACCGACATTACCACCGCCGATGACGAAAAGGTTCTCGCAGGGTTTCACCAAATCACGATTGACCAGTGTCTGGAAAGCACCCGCGCCATAGATACCCGGCAAGGTATTCCCGGGGAAAGTTAAACTCTTTTCACGCGCGCCGGTAGTAACCAACAAAACCTTTGGTTTTACCAGTTCATATCGTGCATCCTCTCGAAAAATGCCTACCGTTTGGTCTTCAAAAACGCCAACCGCAATAGAACTGGTCCAGATTTCAATTGTGGGGAGGTCGCGGACGCTAGCTTCGAGCTTTTTGGCGATTTCTGTACCGCGGCTGCCGGCAAAAACAGCCTCGCTGGAACCGAAAAATCGGTGGGTTTGCAAAACGAGTTTGCCGCCCAGCCGGCTTTTATCGTCCATCAAGATGCAAGATATCCCTAATTTTCCTAACTCAATAGCAGCAGAAAGGCCAGCAGGACCACCACCAATAATCAAAACATCTGTTTCGTGTAGTTTAATATTTGGTTCTACGTAGGTCGGGTTATGCGTAACCTTGGGTAGGGTGGGGAGGCCATTGGCAGGTTCCACTTGCATGCCTTCTTTAACAGCGGTCATGCACGATTTTACAGGTACGCCATCCGCAATCACCAGACATTGCGC
>CAZUZM010000045.1:0-12191 GCA_964624615.1 uncultured Anaerolineaceae bacterium | reverse complement strand
AACAGCCGCCCGCTCTGCCGATTGAGCTACCAGGGAAGGTAGAACGCTATTATAAGAAGCCCCCTTAAAAAAGTCAAGCATTTTTTAGGGTTTCCTTTAGGTCAGTTTTTTCAAGTTCTTTTTCCGTCTCACACTTGCACGAGCGTGCTATAATTTCCCCTATGGAAAACGCTTCAAATCGCCCCTTAATCATCGCCCATCGTGGCGCTTCGGCCCACGCGCCTGAAAACACTCTGCCCGCTTTTCATCTTGCGCTTGCCCATGGCGCAGATGGTATCGAGTTGGATGTTATGCTCAGCAAAGACCAAAAACTCATCGTCATCCATGATGCCACCCTCCAGCGCACCACCAATGGCAGCGGCAAAGTGCCCGACCACACCGCTGATGAGCTGCGCAAACTTGACGCCGGATTATGGTATAACGATGCCTTCCAAAACACGCAACTTCCCCTTTTGGACGAGGTTTATGAACAACTCGGCGGTAAATTCATCATCAATGTTGAACTCAAAAACTATCATAGTCCGCGCGACCCCCTGCCTGAAATCGCATTGGCATTAACCAAGAAATACCAATTGCTCGACAGCGTTATTTTTTCCTCGTTCAATGCCCGCAACCTGACCCGCCTGAAGAAACTTGAACCGCTAGCCAAAACAGGTCTACTTTGCCTGCCTGGACTCATGGGCGCGCTTTACCGTGGGCGTTTTGGTCGCCTTTTCCAATACGATGCGTTGCATCCTTACCACAAAGACACCAAAGACAGTCTTGTGCGTGTTGCTCGCCAGTACGGCAAACAAGTAAACGTTTGGACCGTCGATGAAAAGGATGACATTCTGAAAATGCAGGCGGTTGGTGTTGACGCGATTATCACCGATGACCCTCTCTTCACACGGCAAATCCTAGGCTAAAACATGCGTATAAAGCCTTTGCTTCTCGTCTTTATTCTGCTAAGCTTCTTAGCATCCACCTTCGCCTCTCCGGTAAGCGTGTTGGCACAAGACCCGATAGAAGCAAATCAGACCCAAGAAGATTTACGCATCCGGCAATTACTGGACAAGATGAGCCCGCTCGAAAAAGTTGGGCAACTGATGTTAATCACCTTCGAGGGCACAGATACCAGCAGCACATCAAAAATCGCCCAACTCATCCAGGATTTCCACATTGGTGGCGTGGTGCTTACCACAACAAAAAACAATTTCAGCGATACCGACCCAGCAGAATCGATCCGTTCTCTCATCGCCTCATTGCAAAACCTCGCCTATCAAAAGAGCCAGCCGTCAATCGAAGAACTGACGCCACCTAAAAATTTACCAGCCTACGTTCCCCTTTACGTTGCCCACACCCAAAATGGACAACAAGAATACAGCAAGTCCCTTTTACCCGGGTTGACCAATCTGCCCTCTGAAATGACGATGGGCGCTACCTGGTCACCCAACTTGGTGGAATCGATTGGCCAGGTATATGGCATTGAGCTTTCAAAACTGGGCTTTAATCTCTTTCTTGGACCTAGTCTGGACCTTGTTGATAGTGGCGATTCAAATCGTGGCGTCTTTACTGGCACATCCAGCTTTGGTTCAGACCCATCATGGGTTGGGAAAATGGGTCAAGCCTTTGTCATTGGTTTGCACAAAGGCAGTGAAAACCGTTTGGATGTCATCGCCACACACTTCCCTGGCCTGGGCAGCATCGATCGCTCACCCGATTTTGAAGTTTCCACCATCCAACGCAATCTTGACCAGTTACTTCTAAATGAGCTGATTCCTTATATGAACCTAACCAATGCAGAAGCCCCCACCGAGGCTCATGCAGATGGTTTGATGACATCTCACATTCGCTTTCAGGGTTTGCAAGGCAATGTCAACAACAACACGCGGCCGATTAGCTTCGACCAGGTTGCGATGCAGCTGCTTTTAGCCCAACCGCAATTCAGCAACTGGTATGACCGCGGCGGTTTTCTAGTGAGTGCCAGCCTTGGCAGCCCTGCCGTACGAAACTTTTTTGATCCCAGCGGAGCCACCTTTGACCCGCTTAGCACGGCTCGTTTAGCTTTTTTAGCTGGTAATGACATGCTCTTTTTGGATAACTTTGCTGCGTCAGCTTACGAAGAGCAAGCTGTAACCATTCAACGTACCATAAGCTTTTTTGCTCAAAAATATCAGGAAGATAGTGTTTTCGCCCAGCGAGTGGACGCCTCTGTTGCTCGCATTCTAACTAAGAAGCTAGCCCTTTACGGCACTTTCGACCACCAGAAGATTATCCCTTCAACAGAAACACCCCTAGAAAGCCCTAACTACAATCAGCTCGCTCTGGAAGTCGCGCGAGAGTCGATTACCATGCTCTCTCCAACTGAAGATTACTTCAATACGATCATCAAAGAAGGCCCAAAAGCAACCGACTACCTGACCGTTTTTACCGATGTGCGCAACGTTCAACCATGTGAAACATGTAATCGAATCAACTTGTTGGATGTAAATGCTTTCAAGGATACTTTTCTGAGCCTCTATGGACCTAAGGGTAGCAATCAGTTGGCAGAACACCGCATCAACACTTACACATTTGCTCAGCTGACTCAGTTTTTGGATGGTGCCAGCGACCAAAACGCGCCTTATCTCAACGAACATGTGCGTCGTTCTCACTGGATTATATTCAATATCCAGGATTTGGATGCGGAATATCCCGCAAGCTACGCCTTGCAACGTCTTCTGAGAGAAAATCCGAGTTTCCTTCAGGACAAAATGGTGCTTGTTTTTGCTTATGGCACACCCTTCTCTCTGGATTCAACGGAGGTTTCAAAACTTACTGCCTATTATGGCCTTTTTACGCCATCAAAAGCCTCGTTGGAACTTGCTTCGCGCGTCCTTATGTTGGAAGCACGCCCTCGCAGCGCATTGCCTTTTTCTCTGCCGGCCGTGGCATATGACCTCAAATATCACCTCACACCTGACCCAAACCAAATCATCAACCTAGCCTTAATCACCAATCAAACCGCACCTGATGCTGAAGCGCCAGTCGTAGTAACCCAAACGCCGGTAGTCGGACAAGATCAAAACATCCCTGCGCCACTTTTCAGAATGGGTGAAGCGGTCAATATTCAAGCCGGACCCATTATGGACCGCAATGGGAACATCGTACCGGATGGCACTAAAGCCCAATTTACCATCCAATTAGCTGGTGAATCGCTGATTATTGCCATGCCAGAAGCCCAAACGCTCAATGGCTACGCTTCAATTGAATATCGTGTTGAACGTGAAGGTATTTTTGCAGTAACTGCCCGCAGCGGTGAAGCCAAAACCTCAGCCACCCTTATTCTAACCACCCAAGGTGGTTTGGCAGAAATCGTCATGCCAACAGCAACCACTATGCCTGAACCGAGTGTAACACCCGAACCTAGTCCAACCCCAGATCCTACACCAAACCCTGACGCCAATCCTACAGAAAACCCAAAAACGCCCTCTCATCCAAGTGGTTTCCCAAAACTTAATGACTGGCTTTTGGTCATCATGCTCCTCATTACAGGTTTTGGTTTAAGCTATGGGCTTGCACTTTGGTGGTGGAAGGGACGCCAATGGGGTGTGCGCGCAGGTCTTTGCACCGCAGTCGGTGGGCTGATCGCCTATGTTCTTTTAGGTTTGGGTTTTCCGAGTTTGGCAAACGCCATTCGTCAAAGCGGTACTTGGTTTGTTGTACAAATGAGTTTTGTGGGGATGTTGTTCGGCTGGATTGCTGCGCTCATTTGGTGGTTGCGCGCGCAAGTCAAAAAGAAACGCTTAAATATTCCTGATCAAAGTCAAGAGTAGGCTAAAAAAAGCCAAACCACCAGCAGCATAAAGCAAAAACGTTTCGGTATTTCCCAAGCCTTGCACATCGCGGATGTTGACCCTGCTCGCCATGTGGCGCAGGCTGCTGGTGCTCTCACCAGTGAGCGCTTTTAAGAATGTTTTTACATCCTTTGGTCTTTCGTTTGGATGAAGTTCCATTGCCCAAAGAATAGCGTCTTCAACACGCGGTGAAATAGCCGGATTGATTTCGCGTGGAGCAACCAGATTTTCCGGGTCTAAGAAGCGATCGCGCACGTTGACAGGGGGTGTATTGGTCAATAAATGGTAAAGCGTGCTGCCAAAGGCATAAATATCCGCGCGACCATCCATCAAATTCGAGTCACCACCATATTGCTCCAATGGCGAATAGAGCGCGGTGCCCTGACCTTGCATAATGGTGATGGTCACTTCGCCTGGTGCCAAAAGCTTCACCAAGCCAAAATCCACAAGTTTTACCACACCGGCTGGGGTCACCTTGATATTGGAGGGCTTGATGTCACGGTGCAAAATAGAGGGGTTTTGATTATGTAAATAACTCAGCGCGTCACCAATTTGAGTTGCCCAGCTAAGCACATCGGCTTCTGGAATAAACTGCTTGTTAGCTTCATACTTGGCAATCAACGCCCGCAAGTCATCCCCGGGAACATAATCCATCACCAAAAAATCATTGTCTTCGATGGAAAAAAAGTCCGAAACCTTGGGTAGATTGGGGTGATCCAGGCGCGCTAAAACAGTTGCTTCGCGCATAAATTGCTCGCGGGCGTCGGCAAGCATGGATGGCGTGTAACTGGGGTCATAACTCACCTGCTTCACCGCGCAAAAACGACCGCTCAAGCGCAAATCTTCGGCAAGCAAAATAGAGCCATAGCCACCTTGGCCTATGACCCGGTCGATCTTGTATCGATCATGTAAAATACTTTCACTTGCAATGTCTTGTTTCATGCGGCGTCTGACATCCAAGACCGGGTCAAAAACCCAGAACTTATGGATTATAATGATTATAAGGTATTTAACGGATAAATAAAATGGAAGATCCTGTTCTCATCGCCAACAATAGCTCCCTGGATGGCCAACAATGGGTCATCACCGAGAGCCTGCTTATCGGGCGTGATGCCAGCTGTGACGTGGTTATTCCCGACCGCCAGGTCTCACGCCACCATGCCCGCATCACCAAAACTGGCGCAGTGGTCATGCTGGAGGATTTGGGCAGCAAAAACGGCACCTACCTCAATGGACAAGTCCTCACCGAGCCTAAGCAACTGACCGAAGCCGATGAAATCACAGTGGCTTTCACGCAAAACTTTTTGTTCCTCAGTTCTGATGCAACCATGCCGCTTTCGGGGCTTCCCGCTGAGTTAATGCACGCCTTTCGTCTGCGCCTCGACGAAGGCACACGACGCGTTTGGGTGCGTGGTGTGGAGCTTGACCCACCGCTTTCCGCCCAACAGTACAACCTCTTGGCGCTGCTTTACCAAAAAGGTGGCGAGGTCGTCAGCCGCGAGGAATTGATTAACGCGGTGTGGGAAGAAGATACGCGCTGGGTAACTGAGCAGGCTTTTGATGCCCTGGTGCGCCGATTGCGTGAGCGCATTGCGCAGCTTGACGCGGATTATGATTACATTGTGACCGTTCGCGGGCATGGCCTGCGCCTGCAAAACGACCCGCATTAGACTTTTTTCAGCACGTTTTTTCGGTTCCGGTAAGCTTGTCGGAACACGCTATAGTCCCTCACCAGAAAAATGACCCACACCCCTACCCTAATGCCTCGCATAATTATTTCAATTTTGATTCTCAATTAAAAACGCGCTTGGCATTAGCCCAAGCGCGTTTTCCTATCTTTCTCAAAAATATGATTTGGCCTATTCTGCCTTTTCCATGTTCTTGCGCATCATGAACTTCTGGCACAGGTTGTTGACATGGCGCAGTTTCTCGAGCAAATCGGGGCGTTCGCCACTTTGCTCAACCTGACCAATCAACCCACCCAAAACCTGGAAAAAGTCCTCATTAATGCCTTGGTGAGCCTCTTCCAGAACCTGGTTGATAGATTCATCATCCGGCGCTTGCATCAGGATGTCAATCAGTTCAAGGTAGACGCTGCTTTCGTTCGTTGAGCGGAAAACCGATAAAACGGTCACTACTTTCTTGACGCGTTCCTCATCGCCGGCTTCCTTGGCTTTCATAAATTCTTCGTTCAAGACTTCAAGTGTCGCCTGGCTAAAAGCGGGCAAAGCCGCCTGAGTGGCTTCAGCTAAGTTTTCTTCTTCCAGAAGCGCGTCCACAAATTCTTTGGCTTCATCGTGCAGCAATTTTTGCGCTTTATCGATTTCTTCGGTCAACTTCAAAATTTGATCACGTAATGCCTCGAGTTGAGCCTTTTCTTCACCCTCAGCGGCATCAATTTTTCCGCTCAGCAGTTGGAAAAATTCGTAATCCATTCCGCCACGCGCCATACTGACCATCATGGTCAGTTTGACATCCGACTCAGCTGAAGCGATCGCTAAATCCAAAAGCTTTTCACGGGTTAAGCCGTCCTGGCTCAGTTTCTGAAGCTCCGCCATAACCTCTTGTGCGGCTTCAGAGTCCTTGGCGATTTTCTTACCAACCGTGGAGTGCTCGATAAACGCCGCCTGTAAACCAGAAAGCGCCTGAGCGCCTTGCTGGTCACCGGCTGCCATCGATGCCTGAACAAGGCGTGAGAGCAGCATGAAGAGTTCCTCGGTAACACGCGCATCATCCTGGCGAATCATCTCCGGCAAGGCATCTGGTGACGCCATCATCAGCCGCTGAATGAAAGCCAACTGGTCTTGTTGCGCTTTAAGCATCTCGGGCGTAATGCCATCCGCTCCCAAAATGGTTTCAAACAAAAGCTCTTTGGTGAGCATCGTGCGTGGGTTAAAGATGTAGCCCTTGCGCTTTTCCGGTGCCAGGTCATCCACAGCTTTTTTGATTAAGGGACCAATCACGCGCTCTTGCTCGTTAATCGGTGCGCCTAGTTCTGGTGGGAAATAACTCAGGAGCAGTTCCTTTTCCGGGTCATGGTAAACAATTGGGGTGGGGTAAACGCCCTGGCTGCGACAGCTGGGACATTGATAATAGTTAGCCTGGCCAGACAGCAAAATCTGCTTGGCATCAGGATTGGTGTTAGTATCAAAAAGTCGAATAAGGTCGACGGTAATCGGGGTCTTACAATTGGGACAGGGGACGCTTGTTCTAGCCATAATCTCTCTTTTCTCAGTTTAAGTGTTCTCATTATATCAGTCCCGTTCTAAGAATTCTCTTAACATTCATTGGCTGATTTTATTAACATCCCTCATAAACAGGAGATTAATGCCTGCTACTTTCCGGAGCCTTAGTCAAAATCCCGCGGATATTCTGATAGAATAGTAAAGAACAATAGCAAACCGTCACATACAGGAGGCACAAATGACCTTTACCCTAACCTATGCCAGCATGGCCAACCCACCCGAACTCTTCCACACCTCATATGAAACCGCTCTTGAAGAGCTCAAACGCCACCTCGGCAAGGATTACCCCCTCATTATCGGTGCTGAAAAGCGCTTTAAGAACGAAAAATTCATCGCCACTTCTCCCATTAACAGCGACTGGCAACTCGCCAGCTTCCAAAAAGGTGATGCCCAGGACGCCAATGACGCCATTGCCGCCGCCAAAGCCGCCTTCCCTGCCTGGAGCGCGCTGCCCTGGCAAGAGCGCGTGCAACACGTGCGCAACTTCGCCAACGCCGTCCAGGAACGCATCTTTGAACTCGGTGCCGCAGTCAGTCTTGACGTCGGCAAAAACCGCATGGAAGCCCTGGCGGATGTGCAAGAATCGGTTGACCTGATGCTCTGGCCCTGCACCCAAATGGAAGCCCACAACGGCTACCACGTGATGCTCGCCAACGACCCCATGGAAGGCGTCGTTTCAATGAACGAAAGCCGCATGGTGCCGCACGGCGTTTGGGTCGTGGTGGTGCCTTTCAACTTCCCTGCCGCCCTGGCAGGTGGCCCGATGGGCAACGCGCTCGTTGCCGGTAACACCGTGGTGCTTAAGCCCGCCACAGATTCCGCTTGGGCGACCGCGATGATGATGGAATGTGCCGAAAAATCCGGCATGCCCGCCGGTGTCATCAACTATGTCACCGGTCCTGGTGGCACCTTGGGCAACGCCCTTATCGACCATCCCGACGTGGCTGGCGTCACCTTTACTGGGTCTGCCGAAGTCGGTTTGGGCATCAATCGCAAGTTCGCCGGTGGTAAATATCCCCGACCGGTTGTGCTTGAGCTCGGTGGCAAAAACGCCAGCATCATCTCCAAAAACGCCAATATCGCCGACGCCGCCTTGGGCTGCATGCGCTCCGCTTTCGGTTTACAGGGACAGAAATGTTCCGCCAACTCACGCATTTTCGTCGAAAAAGAGGTTTACCAAGCCTTTGTTGATGAACTGGTGCGCCTGACCAAAGACATCAAAATTGGTGACCCAACGCTGCGAGAAAACTGGTTTGGTGCGGTCATCAATAAAGGTGCCGTCGCCTCCTATGAAAAATATGTCAAAGAACTCGAAACCGCAGGTCGCATCCTGGTGGGTGGCAAACGCCTGACTGAAAATGGTATGGACAAAGGTAACTTCTGTGCACCAACCATCGCCGTGGATGTGCCCATGGACCATTACCTCTGGAAACATGAAATGTTCCTGCCCATCACCATGGTCACCGCGGTTGATAGCCTTGAAGAAGCCATGGGCTACGCCAATGACATCGACTACGGTCTGACCGCTGGCTTTATGGGCAGCCCCGAAGAAGGCGAATGGTTCCTTGAGAACATTCAGGCTGGGGTTTGCTATGTGAACCGTGTTATGGGCAGCACCACCGGTGCCTGGCCCGGCTTCCAACCCTTTGGTGGTTGGAAGGCTTCTGGCTCCACCGGTCGCAACACTGGCGGACCTTACGCCCTGCTCTCATACATGCGTGAGCAAAGCCGCACGCGAGTGAGTACAATTTAGTTAAAGCATTCAATGACACCTATGGCTGGCAGCGAATGACTTAAAAGTCGCCGCCAGCCTTTGTCTTAACCTAAGCAGTCCTACGGAGGAAAAATGAGCCGTCAATCCAACAAACAACCCATCGAAATTACCAGCACGGTCAGCCTGACCGAGGCTCAAATCACCGCCATCAAAGAAGCCAATGAAAATGTCAACATCACCAGCTTCTCGATAAAAACTGCGGACCAAATCACCGAAGAACAATGGGAAAAGACCGAAGTTCTGCTCTCCGCAGGCACTTTTTTACCGACCCGCAAGATGGCACCTAACCTCAAATGGATTCAAATTACTTTTGCTGGTGTGGACCCCATCTTAAACGCCCCTTTAATTTTGGAAAAAGGGATTCAGGTGACCTCATCCAGTGGCGTGATGGTCAGCCAAATGGGCGAATACGTGTTGATGGCACTATTAATGCTAGGCCACAAAATGCCTGCCATCACCGACGCCCAACAGAAGTATGACTGGATCAGCAACAAATCCGGCATGATTATCCCCAAAGAACTGCGTGGCAGCACGGTAGGCATTGTCGGTTATGGCTCTATTGGTCGTGAGGTAGCGCGCTTGCTCTACCCCTTTGGTGCCAAGGTACTTGCCGCTAAAGCCGACCTGACAAAGCTTGAAGACACGGGTTATATTCCAGAAGGTCTTGGTGACCCAAAGGGCGACTATTTCCACCGCATGTACCCCATCGAAGCCCTCAAAGGCATGTTGCAGGAGTGTGATTTTGTGGTGCTGGCAGCGCCACTCACCGAAAAAACACGAAACATGTTCTCAGCCGAAGCCTTCAATGCCATGAAACCCGACGCCTACTTTGTGAACGTCTCGCGTGGTGGCTTGGTGGATGAAGGCGCACTGATTACCGCTCTGCGCAGTCGAAAAATCGCTGGTGCAATGCTTGACGTTTTTGTCGAGGAACCCCTGCCTGCCAACAGCCCGCTCTGGCGTCAACCCAATCTGGTGATTACGCCCCACGTCTCTGCCATTTCACCCAGGTTGATGGATGATGTGCTCGCGCTGTTCTCAACCAACCTGCAACGTTACCAGGAAGGTAAGCCACTTTATAACGTTATTGACCCCAAACGAGGCTACTAATTGGACCTTTTTGACCAATCTCTCGAAGAGCAACTGCGCCAACACGCCCCGCTGGCGGCACGCATGCGACCGCAAACCTTGGATGACATCGTCGGCCAGCAACATATCATTGGCCCCGGCAGCCTTTTACGGCGCGTGATTGAGGCTGACCGACTGCATGGCTCAATCATCCTCTATGGTCCTCCCGGCACCGGTAAGACAAGCTTGGCACAGGTCATCGCCAACAGCACCAAAGCGCATTTTGAGCAACTCAGCGCTGTGTTAGCCGGTGTGGCAGATCTGCGCAAAGCGATCGAGGCCGCTCGCGAACGTCGCCGGCTTTATCAAACCAGGACGATTCTCTTCGTGGATGAAGTCCATCGCTGGAACAAAGCCCAACAGGATGCACTCTTGCCTCATGTCGAAAACGGCTTGATTACCTTGATTGGTGCAACCACCCAAAACCCCTATTTTGATGTCATCAAAGCCTTGGTTAGCCGCTCCAGGGTCTTTGAGATGCATAGCCTGGCGGTTGAAGAAACCAAAGAAGTCTTGCTGCGCGCATTGAAAGACGAGAAAAATGGCTTTGGTAAACGTGACGTCCTCATTGATGAAGACGCCCTGGAACACCTCGCCCAAACCGCCGGAGGTGACGCGCGCAATGCCTTAAACGCCCTGGAACTTGCCGTGGAGAGCACACCGCTCGGTCAAGAGCAAACCCACATCACGCTTGAAATCGCCCAGGAATCCATCCAGCGCCGTGCCGTGCAATACGACAAAACTGACGACCAGCATTACGACACCATCTCAGCTTTCATCAAGTCCGTGCGTGGTTCTGACCCCGATGCCGCGCTCTATTGGCTGGCAAAAATGCTTTACGCCGGTGAAGACCCACGTTTTATCTGCCGTCGCCTGATGATTCTCGCCAGTGAAGATATCGGTTTGGCAGACCCCATGGGCATCGTTGTGGCAAACGCCGCCGCCCAAAACTACGAGATGCTGGGCATGCCTGAAGGCGCCTACCCCATCGCTCACGCCACGCTTTACCTCGCCACCGCACCAAAAAGCAATACGGTTGGGGCGTATTTTTCAGCCTTGGCGGAGATTGAAAAGAACGGCGCTAAAGCGGTGCCCACCCACCTGATGGATGCCAGCCGCGATGCCAAAGCTCTGGGCCATGGCCAAGGCTATGAGTACCCGCATGATTTTGAGGGTCATTGGGTCAAACAACAATACCTGCCAGATGGACTGGAAGACACACGCTTCTACCATCCCTCTGACCAAGGCGATGAAACCAACATCGCTAAACGCCTCGAAAAATGGGGCAAGTCCTCTGAAAAGCCAGAACTGCTGGAATAATCGTTTATAAAAACTTTACAAAACACCTTCCTCATAGATTGACAAACATCAATGTGAAGTTTTATAATCATACATAGATAATCTTCTATGTAATATGGAGGTGCGCCATCAATCCGATAGATGTTTCTCTCATCTGCAAAAGCTTGGGCGATTCGACCAGACTACACATACTCCAACTTCTAACCGAAGGCGAAAAGTGTGCCTGCAAACTTTTGGAAGCCTTTGACATTACCCAACCTACCCTTTCTTATCACATAAAAAATCTTGTGGAGAGTGGTTTGGTAACAGTGCGTAAAGACGGCAAATGGAGTTACTATGCCATCAACTGCGAAACCTTGAACGCTTTCAAAGCGTATTTCAGCGTGTTAAGTTGCGCCAACGAAAGAAGGGACTGCACATGCGACTAATCTGGGATTTCATTCAAAACCAGATTTTGGGTATGAAGTGGCTTAATGACCTGGTGGGCAAATTGCTCACCTTATTGGGATTGGATATCACCAACCGCTGGATTGCCAGCCTGCACTTCTTCATTTACGACGTGATCAAAATCATCATCCTCTTATGTGTGCTCATTTTTGTGATTAGCTATATTCAGAGCTATTTTCCGCCGGAACGCACCAGACGCATTCTCGGGCGTTTTAGAGGCTTAGGCGCAAATATTCTGGCTGCCCTCTTGGGCACCGTAACGCCCTTTTGTTCCTGTTCATCCATCCCTTTGTTCATCGGATTCACATCAGCCGGTCTGCCCATCAGCGTAACTTTTTCATTTCTGATTTCTTCGCCAATGGTCGATTTGGGTTCATTGGTGCTGCTCACCAGCATTTTCGGCGCAAAAACCGCCATCCTCTATGTTGTTTTAGGCTTGGTTATCGCCGTGATTGGTGGCACCATCATCGAGCATGCCAAAAT
>CAZUZM010000044.1:0-12944 GCA_964624615.1 uncultured Anaerolineaceae bacterium | reverse complement strand
TCCATCTACAACGCCATGCCCAAAGAAGGCGTTTTGGCATTGGTTGAATTCCTCAAAGACTTCGAAGCCAAAAACGGCTAAGATTTATCATTTGTCCATGATTACAGCCCATCGCAAGGTGGGCTGTAGTTTTTTATGAAGGGTTTATTTAGCCGAAAAAAACTGCTTGGGTTTTGAAAAACCGGTATCTTTAACGATTGTTCTAGGCTAAAATCTTAGTGGTCTGTATAACTAAATGTAAATGGGAGACAGTATGTCAAAAAACAAAGCAAGAACTTTCCTTACCTATTTTTTGAGTTCCATCATCTTTTTATCGTTAGGTTTTGTTGAAAATGGTGCCAAAGCGGCGGCAAATAATCCTCATGACGCTTGGTATCTGGTGTGTGAGGTTGATGTGAGTGGCGAAGTTGCCATCCTCTCTCAAAAAGTGGTGCAATTACTCGCACCTTTGCAAACGATCAGTGAGCAAACGCTCCATGAGCAGGTCAATATCCCTGACCGCCTTACGACAGCCTGGGAAGTGCGTTTATTCGATATGTCTGGACAAGTGATTTACCGCACAGTGGAATATCTGGCCAATGACATTCGCGCAGACGTTTCTTCAGTGATGCCTGGTGAAGAGATGCAAGGGTTGTTCTTTCAGCCCAGTGAACAGGCTTTTGTGGTGCGTGTACCCTTTTTACCCAATACACGGCTGCAGCTCAATAAAGCTGGTGATGAAACCTATTCGACCTTTGAGATGGATCAAGTCGGTCAAAATGTACCTGAAATAGTATTGCCTGAGGGCATGAAAATAAGCACACAAACAGAAAATGGACCCGCGAGCAATCGCGCGGACGTTTTGTTGATGGGTGATGGCTTTACCCAAGTCCAGGAAAACAATTTTAGAACTTTGGCGTCTCAGCTGGAAACTGGTCTTTATCAGATTTCACCATTGGATGCTTATGCCAATTACTTTAACACTATTCATCTTTTCACACCTTCCCAAGAAAGTGGCGCGGATCATCCTACATATAATGCCAGTTGCTCTGGCGTTGATAATCCCAGTTGTTGCCGGGATCCGCAAATGCAGAATGATCCCCTGAATGGGCAATTTGTGAATACAGCCTATGACGCACGTTATTGAGCCTATCACATGCACCGCGCTTTAGTGGTCAACAATCAAAAAGTGCTTGCCGGTGCGGCTGCATATCCGGATTGGGATACGATTATCGTGATTGTTAATGACAGCACCTATGGTGGAACGGGTGGACAAGTTTCTGTCGTTTCAACGGCACCAGGTGCCATGATTCCTACCTCTCAGCATGAGTTTGGCCACACTTTTGGCAAATTGGCGGATGAATACACAACACCATACCCTGGGTTTCCAACTTGTTCAGACGCTAGCGGTGACAGACCTTGTGAAGCAAATGTAACCGATGTGACCAATCGTAATAGTATTAAGTGGCGTCATTGGATTGAAGCGAGCACGCCTATCCCAACACCACCTCAATCACAAGGACCTGATTTTGTGGGCTTGTTTCAAGGCGCGCGTTACTTTTCAACAGGCATGTACCGTCCTGGAAGACAATGCATGATGCAATCCCTGGCTTTTCCTTTCTGTAAGGTGCCGGTCGAAGCCTTGATTTTGCGTTTCTACCAAGGCGGTTGGGGTCATCATATGGAAAAAGGAATATCTCAGATTGAGCCAGATAGTGCGCTGCCTGAAGAAAGTGACATTACGCTAACCCATCCTGCCACGCAGACTTTTTCAGTGGATGTTTTGCAACCAGTGGGTGGACCTGCTTCTCAAATCCAGTGGTTTGACGGCTTGATGCCTATCCCAGGTGCGACAAGTGCCACCTTTACTTATGAAACTCGCGAAGACCAGGCGGGTACCCACACCATTCGTGTTGTCATTACTGATAAGACGAATTTGGTGCACCCCAATGCTGCTGGAAGTCATTTGACCAGTAGTCATCATTGGACGGTTAAGGTGGAGGTGGGGCAAACTTCGACCCCATCACCAACCATGACACCAACGGTTACGCCTACACCAACTCAGCCACCTGTGGTCATCTATCATCTTTACTTGCCAGTTGTTACCCATAAATAAAAGATTACAGTTGTTATGAAAATAAGACCGTAGCATTTCTTGCTACGGTCTTTTGTTTGATTTGTGATGGTGTTATTAACGATAGCCTTCTGCTTGGAGGTTAAAGAGATAGGCGTAAGTTCCGCCGTTTGCCATGAGCTCGGCATGTGTCCCCAGTTCGGAGATGCGACCACCGTCCAGAACGACAATGCGGTCTGCCATGCGCACCGTTGAAAAGCGGTGAGAAATGAGGATGGCAATTTTGCCTTGCATCAGCTCGCCAAAATGCTCAAACACTTCAAATTCAGCTTGTGCGTCCAATGCAGCGGTAGGTTCATCCAGCACCATGAGTTCTGCCTGGCGCATAAAGGCGCGTGCCAGGGCGATTTTTTGCCATTGGCCGCCAGAAAGTTCCACACCTTTCTCCCAACGTCTGCCGAGGGATGACTCGTAACCATTGGGAAGCTTGGTGATGAAATCAGCGGCGTCAGCATGTTCCGCGGCATTTTTAATCATCGCCAGGTTATCCACTTCCTCAATTTTGCCGAATCCGATGTTTTCGCGCACACTGAATTGATAGCGCACAAAGTCCTGAAAAATAACTCCAAAACGTTCATGCAGGCTTTTTATGCTGTAATCCCGCAAATCGATGCCGTCTAAGAGGATTTGTCCTTCGGTGGGGTCATAAAGACGGGTGAGCAGCTTGATGAGTGTGGTCTTTCCTGCGCCATTTAAGCCGACCAAGGCGATGCTTTCCTGGGGATGGATGTGCAAATTGATGTTCTTTAGCACAACGTTTTCTGAGCCGGGGTAGGTGAATGAAACGTTACGAAACTCAATACCTTTTTTGACGGGAAAAGGCACTTGTAATCCAGGATCGGCAAGCTTGAGCACGGGCTTTTGCCCGAGATAGGATAGTAAATTGTCGAGGTAGAGATTGCTTTCATAAAGGCTTTTAACCGCTTCTAAAACGCCACTGATCGAAGATTGCGATTGGCGGAAAATAGAGAGAAACATGGTCATATCACCAATGGTGTTAAACCCGCCCAATGTGCGGTAAATGACCCAGGCATAGCTGCCATAGTATGCACCGTTGGAAAGCAATCCCCAAAAGAAACTCGCAAAAGTACGCCTGCGGGCGATGGCGCGGTCTTCTTCATAAAACTTGGTAAAGAGCGCTTGGTGCCGCTTGAGGAGGTTTTCGCCCAATCCAAAAAGCTTGACTTCTTTAACCGTCTCATTGCTAGTGAGTAACTGCTCAATATAGTTCAAAAGGCGGGTTTCAGGTGCGCGACGATTGAAACGCCGGAAGATGATGGTTGCGTATTGGCTTTCAGAGATGAAGTTGGGGATAGCTGCCAGAAAAACCAAAAGGGCAAGCAACCAACTGTAGCGCACCAGTAAAATAGTGATTGAAATGAGGGTAATGAGTTCTTGAATGACATTTAAGATTGCATTGACGATGGTTAGTGACGCAGTGTCGGCAATGCGCCGCGTGTTTTGCAGGGAATCGTAAAACAGGGGATCTTCAAAAAACTGCAGGTCCAGGGTGATGGCTTTGCGCATGACTAATTGCGAGACATGGTTTGAAAGGCGCATGCGTAAATTGTCACCAGCCAGGAAAGAAAGCTGCGTCAGAATGGCGGAGATGAGCACGATGGCAAATTCCATGATGACATATGGCAAAACAGCTTTGAAGCCTTGTGCCAAAGGTAACTTGCCGTTGACTGACGCCAATATGGAGTCGACAATCAGCTTGCCAACCCAAGCCTGGGCGGCTGGAACCAGCGCCATAATCGGCGTCATCAAGAAATTGACTAAGGCGAGTCCTTTGCCAGCTTCCCAGACGAGTTTGAAAGCCTGAGGAGTATTGCGGAGGGCGAAAAAATTCCCCAGGAAGCGGCTTTTTAGGCTTTCTTTTTGGGGTGGTGTTTCAGTTTGTTTTTGAGTCTCATTCATAGGATTAAAGTCCTGTATCGAAAACTGGTTTTATTATTCATTATTGTTAGGATTACGAAAATGCTTATTCTTGATCTTTGGCTCTGTACTGCAAGGCTTCAGCAATATGATGTTGCATGATGTTCTCGACGCCATCCAGGTCGGCAATCGTGCGCGAAAGTTTCAGCACGCGATGATAACCCCGTGCGGTGAGTCGCATTTGTCGCATAGCGGTCTTCATGAGTTGCTCACTGGCTTGGTCGAGCGTGCAGAATTGGCGGATTTCGGTGGGTGTCATGTCTGCGTTGCTGACCAGTCGTGTGTTTTGGAAGCGCTCGATTTGCCGTTGGCGTGCGGCTTCCACTCTTGCACGAATAACTTCAGAGCTTTCACCTTGTCGCTGGCTACTCAGTTTTTGGAAGTCAACCCGTGGAACATGAGCATGGATGTCGATACGGTCAAGCAGCGGACCTGAGATGCGTTTTTGGTAGTTGGTGATGGCAGCGGGCATACAGGTGCATTGGCGTAGATTATCCCCTGCATAGCCACATGGGCAGGGGTTCATTGCCCCAACCAACATGAAGTTGGCTGGAAAGGTGAGCGAGCCTTGGGCACGGCTAATCGTGACCACTTTGTCTTCCATCGGTTGGCGCAAGACATCCAGCATACGTTGGCCAAACTCAGGGAGTTCGTCCAAAAATAGTACACCACGGTGGGAAAGCGAGATTTCACCCGGTCGGGGGACGTGTCCACCCCCTACCATGCCGGCATGGCTGATGGTATGGTGTGGCGCACGGAAAGGTCTGCTTTGAATGAGCGGCATCTCTGGCGGCAGCATGTCGCAAATGGAGTAAATGCGGGTGACTTCCAGAGCTTCGTCAATGCTTAATTTGGGTAGGATGGAGCATAAGGCACGCGCCATGAGCGTTTTGCCAGCGCCTGGTGAGCCGGACATCAGCACGTTATGCCCACCGGCGGCAGCTACTTCGAGCGCACGTTTGATGTGTTCCTGTCCTTTGACTTCGCTGAAATCGGTTTCGCCAAAGATTTGAATTTCTGAACCGATATCACGCGCGGTTGCCAGGGCAATTTGATCGCCACCGGTCAAATGATTGACCAAATCGCTTAAGGTTTTTACTGGGTAGACTTCAATGTCTGGAATAAGGGCGGCTTCGGCGGCATCCATTTCGGGTACAAAAAGTTTTTTGAAGCCTTCTGCACGGGCGTGCGCGGCGATGGATAACATGCCCCGCACATGGCGCAAGGACCCATCCAGCGAAAGCTCGCCTACAAACATGGCGTCTTCGATGGCACCTTGAGGAATTTGATTGTAAGAAGTGATGACGCCGACCGCAATCGGCAAATCGAAGGCGGGACCTTCCTTGCGGACACTGGCTGGGGCCAGGTTGACTGTAATCGGTTTTCGGGGAAAAGCCAGTTCGCTGTTTTTGATGGCGGAGTAGACCCGTTCACGACTCTCTTTGACCGCCTCATCAGGTAAACCAACAATTGTGATGCGCCCTGGTTGTCCCTGTCCATAATCAACCTCAACGTCAATGGTGACACCATCAAGGCCAATTACAGCGCAGGAATAGACATGAGCGAGCATGGATTAAGTTTAGATGCAAGCCTATGAAATGTCAACGCATTTTTGACTTGTAAAAATGGCTTTGGTAAGATTTTTTGAAAATGAATTTTGAAGGTCTGGTTTATGAATCAAGCTTTGTTTGATAAATGGGCAAGTGAATACGATGCGGATGTAATTGAAAGTGATGAGGCAGGCACGTTTCCTTTCGCTGGTTACCGCCGCTTGATGAAGGAGATTTTTGAACTGGTGGCTGTCAAACCCGGCGCGAAAATTTTGGATTTGGGTTTTGGAACCGGCGTTTTGACCCGCATGTTTTTTGAAGCAGGGCTGTCTGTTGCAGGTGTGGATTTTTCTGAAAAAATGTGTGCGATTGCATCTGAGCGCATGCCCGGCGCAAGACTGATTTGTGCAGACTTTGCAAGCGGTTTACCCGCTGAATTAGAAGGGGAAACCTTTGACTTTATCGTTAGTACTTATGCCTTTCACCATATTCCCGATAAGCAAAAGGCCAAACATTTGCGGGATTTGCTCAAGGCATTAAACCTGGGTGGTGCATTGGTGATCGGCGACATATCTTTTGTCAGCCAGGAGGACAGACAAGCCTGTGAACAACAGATTGGCGATCTTTGGGATGAACAAGAAAGTTACATCGTTTTTGAAGATCTCTTACCAGACATTGCCGACCTTAAACCTGATTTTGAGACGCTTTCTATCTGCGCGGGCCTCTTAACAATCCAAAAATAATCGTTTATTCAAGCTGAAACCTTTGTTTTGTATTGCACGGAAGGAAAAACTTGACTAGCTTTCCCATGATTTCTACATAATCGTGTAGAATCCTCTTTTGTTTGTGCCAAAGGCACAATCGTGTGTTCGATTAATTCACTATGGAGAGCTGATGAAGTATCAAAAATTCCCACAATTCCTGCTAAAGTCAATCCTCGTGCTCGTGGCGTTTGCCATGGTTTTTGGCGTCTTTTCACAAAACGTGAAAGCCCAATTCCAACAAGGTGAGTGGTTGCCCTTTGGTCAGGGTACCCTCCAGGCCATGCCTGAGGTCCAATTGGTTAGCGCTGATGCCAGCGAGATCGTTGTTCAAGCCTCGATGCCCGGCATCAGTACCGCTGAAACCGAACTCTTTGGCCAAAAATATTTGACTTTCAATTTTGAAGGCTATGATTCGGTGCAAGAAGTTGGTGCGCCAGCTTTGCCCGTGCTTAATAAGCTGATTGAAGTACCTTTTGGTGCAGAAGTTGGCATCGAAGTTTTAGAGTCTGAAACCCAAAGCTTCAAGTTGCAAGACCGTGGTTTGAATACGATGATTGCCCCAGTACAACCTGGCCAACCCAAGTGCGGTGGTCCTGTTGCTGGTGGTGAGCCTTTAGCCCAGTTTTATAACGCAGGTAATTATCCTGAAAACCAGGTGACCATCACAGGTGAATTTGTAATGCGTGGTCACCGTGTGGTTCAGGTTCAAATCAGCCCTGTCCGTTACATTGGTATCAGCGGCGAAATCGAAACCAGTTCTTCCATCCAGTTCAAATTGACACTGAATGGAAGCGATATGGCTTACACTGTGGCGGAAGCTGATCGTTTAAACGCTGATGCTTTCAACAACATCCTGTCACAGACTGTTTTGAACTTTAATCAAGGTCGCCCTGTCGCATTGCAAGACCAAGCGGAACGCATTCACATCGTCACCGCTGATGATTGGGATGCCGGGTTAGCCCCTTTTATTGCCCTCAAACAATCCCAGGGCTTTACTGTTACCAAGGCTAAACTTTCTGAAATTGGTGGTAACAACACCACCAGCATCAAGAACAATATCAAAACCCAATATCAAGGTGCCAACCCACCGGTTTATGTCATCTTGGTTGGTGATTACATTATTGGTGATGCTAACGCTGGCTTGACCAACTATACCGGTCGTACTAGTCTGGCTGAGAATAGAACGGACCTTCATTATTTCACAATGGATAGCGATACAGAATATGTTCCAGACATTCTGTTCGGTCGTTTTCCTGTTAGGTCTTTGCAACATCTGGAAAACATCATAAG
The DNA here is from genome assembly GCA_964624615.1 of uncultured Anaerolineaceae bacterium. GTDB lineage: Bacteria > Chloroflexota > Anaerolineae > Anaerolineales > Anaerolineaceae > Mesolinea. The sequence goes on along the minus strand of CAZUZM010000044.1, from coordinate 5,289 downwards.
CAACCTGACTTGGTACCATCAAACTGGTGGTGACGAAGATTTTGTGAAAAAGGCTGAGTTCTTGGGTTCTGATGACGGAAGCTTCTGGCATGTTGCTGAAGGTACCCATAACTATGTCATTGATACTCACTTAATATCTCGCGGTTATACCGGCATTTTCCCTGAAAATCCTCAACTTGGTGGCGATAAGATTTACGCGCACACCTATAATGCTACTGGCGCACACGCCATTACCAGCATGAACGACAACCGCGCCTTTGTCATTTATAGTGGTCACGGCTGGCATGATTTCTGGGACGCCCCACGTGTGAACCAAACTGATGTTCGTAACCTTACCGGTTCCATCATTCCCTATGTTGCTTCCCACGCTTGTGTGACAGCTTACTACAATATCCAGGAATCTTTCGGTGATACCTGGGTGATTCAACCTGGCAAGGGTGCTTTGGTCCATGTTGGTGCAAGTGAAAGCACCTATTGGCCCGAAGATGAGACCATGGAAAAAGCCATCTTCGATCACCTTTACGCTGATCCAACTGATGAGTTGACTCCCACGATTAGCTCGATGATGAACTATGGTTTGACTAAAGTTCAGCAATCTGGCGCCGGCAAATGGGATTACTATCGCGAAGCCTACCAATTCTTCGGCGATCCCACCGTCAAAATTGTGAAAGGTCCCAAAGCACCTGGCTTCCGTGTCAATGTAAATCCAAGTGAGTTAAAAGTTTGTAACTCGGCTGAAGCTGAAGCGAAAGTTAATATCTCAAGTATCAATAACTTTGCTGACCCTGTTGCTTTGAGTGCGAGTGGTATGAGCGGGTTTGATGCCAGCTTTGATCCTGCTTCCGTGACTCCTCCCGGCAGTACAACTTTGACCTTGGCTGGTGACGGCACCGCCAGTCGTGGTGAACAAACTGTGGTGGTCAAAGGTACAAGTGGTGCCTTGGTTAAAGAAGCTGAAATAAAGCTTAACGTTTTCCCACCGATTGCTGCAGGTCCTACGCTTACCGCACCTGCTGATAAAGCAAAAGACCAGGATCAACGACCGACCTTCCGCTGGACTGAAGTTGCCAATGCTGAAAGCTATACTTTGCAAATTGCCAAGGACGCTGCGTTTAGCGATATCGTTCATCAAAAGCAGGGTATCACGAGCCCCATGCATGCCATCCAATTTAGCTTAGATACGGATAAGGTTTTCTATTGGCGCGTGATTGCCAAGAACATCTGTGGTGAAGAAATCAGCGCTAAAGTGTTTAGCTTCCGCACCCGACCTGGTCCAGGCGATTGCCCTGAAGGCATGGTTGCGAAAGTTGAATATCTGCAAAACTTTGAAGTTGATATGGAAGGCTGGACCGTTACACCAGATCCTTATTATGGCGTTAAATGGGATCGCACCGACGCGCGTTCCTATTCACCCAGCTATTCTGTTGGGGCGGCTGTGCCAGCTAAATTGAGTGATCAGAAATTGGATACACCTTTCTTCAGCGTTCCTGCCAGCAATTATCCTGTGAACTTCTTGTTCATGCATCGCTGGACCTATGACCACGCAACCGATTGTAATGATGGTGGTGTTTTGGAATACTCCGAAGATAATGGCGCAAATTGGAAAGCTTTCCCACGCCAATACCTTTTGACAAACGCTTACAACGGTACCATCAAATCTGGCGTGAGCAACCCCTTGGCTGGTCGACAGGCTTGGTGTGGTATTCGTGATTGGTCTCGCACTGTGATTGACCTCAAAGACTTCGCCGGCAAGAGCATATCACTCCGATTCCGCATGGCAACGGGTGCTAATGGCGACGCTGAGGGCTGGTTTGTTGACGACTTCAAGATGCAGACCTGTGTTCAAGGTGAGCCCGAAGAACCTACATTCCAAATTCACTTCCCTTTGTTGATCAACAAAAATTAATCGCTTTAGAATAGATGAAAGCCTGGTGTAAAAACCAGGCTTTTTCATTTGATGTAAAATAGATTCTGTAATGAAGAAAAAGACCACTCACCAAAAATTAATACCACTTTTGCTTTTGGTTTTTATGCTTACCCTGTCGGCTTGCCAGGCTATGGCTTTGTCCGGTGAGCCCACTTCAGTCAATGAAACAAAACCAACGCAAATAGAAGAAACAAAGCTTGATCCTAACCTGTCAACACCTGAAAAATCCGAAGTTGTCCCTCCTGAATTAACGCCAGAAAGTGCTCCGGAGCCCAGGAAACCGAAGTTATGGGTGGAACCTGACTTGCCGGTTGAGTTGGCTTCAAAGCTACCCAGTACTGAGGCTTTTGAATTGACTGAGCATGATTTGGAAGCAGATTACATCTTAGGGTTTGGTGCTGAGGAAGGTGTTACCCAATGGGTTTATGCTTTGGCAGCGCCATTTAAGACCATAAATGATGATGTAAGTTTTGAAGTGCTAAAAAGTTTTTGGCAAACGGGAAAAAACTTTCCAGCAAAAGTGTTAGTGGTTGATGAATCCACCCATAAAGCGATGTCTTACGTTTTGGGTAAGCCGGGAACGGCGGTTAAAGTCATGCATGAAGACGAAATTATGCCTTATTTTGAGAAGAACTCTCAAGCTTGGGCTATTTTGCCTTTTGAATCCTTGCAGCCGCAATTGAAGGTTATCGCTTTAGATGGTCAATCCCCGATACATAAGGGTTTTAATCCACAAAAATATCAACTGAGCGTATCGATCAGTATTCACGCATCAGAAAAACCAGTGTTAGATAGTGCAAGTTCGGCATTTTTTGAGCTGACCGTTGAAGGGTATCGGAAAGAATTGCAAGCTGTTTTGCCCGAGAGTAATCGATTGGCAGATAAGTTGACCACCGTGATGATGACCGGTGTGACGGCTTTGGTGCGGGCAACTGCGATGGAAATGCGCTTGAAGGGGATTCTTTATCCCGGTGAAGATGTCCGTGAGGTGATGCGTGAGGCAGATATCGCCCATGTGTCCAATGAAGTTCCTTTTTATAGCCAATGCCCACAGCCCCAGTGGACACAAGAAAAGCTTATTTTTTGCTCCGACCCAAAATATATCGACCTGCTTTTGGATATTGGCATGGATGTCGTAGACCTGACAGGCGACCACTTTAGTGACTTTGGTGATGAGGCTGTTCTTGAAACGATGGATATGTATGACGCACAAAAGATACCCTACTACGGTGGAGGACGGAATCTTGAAGAAGCGACCAAGCCAGTAAAGTTTGAAGTTAATGGTAATAAAATCGCCTTTTTAGGTTGCAATGGTAAGGCGCCTGGCTATGCACGGGCATCTGAAAAAGGCCCTGGTGCCTATTCATGCCGCATGGATGATATGGTGGAAAGCGTTCGGATGTTGGTTAAAGAAGGTTACTTGCCGATTTTTACCTTTCAACACATCGAATACTACCACTGGGGTGCGGAACCTTATTTAGTTGAAGATTTTAGGCGCATCGCCGAAGCTGGAGCTGTGGTTATTACTGGTAGTCAAGGACATCATCCGCATGCTTATGAGTTTCATGAGGGTAGTTTTGTGCATTATGGTTTAGGCAACCTTTTCTTTGATCAAATTGGAACTTACGAGGATACCGATAAGACTTTTTTGGACCGCATCGTTTTTTATGACGGAAGAATGATGAATATCGAATTGCTGACAGCACAGTTTGTGGACTGGGCAAAACCAAAATGGACAACCCCAGAACAACGAGAATATATGCTTCAAAAACTGTTTGAGGTCAGTGATTGGGAATAATTTTTCATCTCGCCATTTTTGGCAATTGCATAGTAGAATAACAGTAACAGAATGTAAAAAGACGAAAACTAAGCGTTAGGAGAATTATGACAAAAGATATCAATCAAAAAGGTTTTGCAACCCGCCAAATTCACGCCAGTGATGTGAAGATTCCTGGTATTAACCCTCTTGCAACCCCTATTTTTGCCACGAGCACCTTTGTGTTCGATGACTGCGCCCAAGGCGCTGCTCGCTTTGCGGGAGAAGAAGCGGGATACATCTATTCACGCATGGGTAACCCCAACGTCAATCAGGTTGCTGCAAAAGTGGCTGCCTTGGAAGGCGCGGAAGCTGGCTTGGCGCTTGGTTCCGGTATGGGTGCTGTTGCTACAGCTTTGATGAGTCTCTTAGAACAGGGCGATCACATCGTGGCTGACTCGGCTCTTTATGGTGCAACATTCACATTGATGCGCGATGCGCTGCCTAATTTTGGTATCCATACTACTTTTGTGGATTCTTCCAACATTGACACAATCATCGATGCCATTAAGCCAGAAACCCGCATGGTTTACTTTGAAACCCCGGCTAATCCCAACCTCAAAGTGATCGATATCGCCGAATTGGTTAAGCGAGTGCGCGAAAAAGATCCATTGATTATCGTTGTTATCGATAACACTTTTGCCACACCTTACCTGCAACAACCCATCGCGATGGGTGTTGATGTTGTGATTCACTCCGGTACCAAGTATCTGAACGGCCATGGTGATGTTATCAGTGGCTTTATCGCTTCCAGCAATGTTATCATCGACCGCTGCCGCAACATTGGTCTGAAAATGGTTACCGGTGCTGTTTTAGGCGCGTTTGAAGCTTTCTTGATCAACCGCGGTCTGAAAACCCTTGACATCCGTATGGAAAAACACTGCAAAAACGCTATGCAGGTTGCCGAATGGCTTGAAAAACAGCCCAAAGTGCGCAAGGTTTTCTATCCTGGTCTAAAGAGCTTCGAAGGCTACGAAATTGCCAAAAAACAAATGAAACTCCCCGGAGCCATCATTTCCTTTGAACTCGAAGCCAGCAAAGAAGTGACCGAAAAATTTGTCAACTCCTTGGAAATGATCACTTTGGCAGTAAGCCTGGGTGACGCTGAAAGCTTGATTGAACATCCTGCTTCGATGACCCACGCTGGTTACAGCAAGGAAGATTTGGCAGATGCTGGTATTAGCGAAAGCCTCATCCGCATTTCGATTGGTTTGGAAGATGCCGAAGACATCATCGCCGACCTCGAAAAGCACCTGGCAGCAGTATAGTTTTTAACTGTTTCTAAAAATAACAGAGCTGGTTCACAAAACCAGCTCTGTTTATTTTTCAAACCTTTTCCAGTCGCTCGTTTTTAATCCATGTTGATCATGACTTGGGTATTGGATGATAGAAAGCTTTTCCATTGGTGATAAATGGTGGCTAACTCTGGGTTTAAATAAGCAAAAGCTGCTTTTTTCATCGCTGCCGGAATAGGGTAGTAAACTTCAGCAATCGAGCCGGTTATTGCCGCGAGAGTGTCAGAATCGCCGCCTACTGAAACGGCAAT
>CAZUZM010000043.1:3607-12988 GCA_964624615.1 uncultured Anaerolineaceae bacterium | reverse complement strand
ATCCTCGAATATATGGATAGCATAGGCTTAACTATCCGAAAAGGTGACACAAGAGCCCTAAGGATAGTACAATAGAGATAAGACAAAAAAGATATAAGGAGTATCTATGACATACAAAGTTTTAATTACCGATGGCCTTGAAAAAATTGGCAAGGACATCATCAATGCCGCTGGCGAAGCTGTTGACAAAAAAGGCATAGAAGCCGATCAACTCTTAGCCGAAGTCCATGAATACCAGGGCATGATCGTTCGCGGTCGTACCAAGGTCACCCGTGCCGTCTTCGAAGCCGCCAAAAACCTCAAGGTTGTTGGTCGCGCTGGTGTTGGTGTTGACAACATCGACCTCGAAGCCGCCAAAGAACACGGCGTTACCGTTGTAAACTGCCCCGTTGCCACCACCGTGGCTGTCGCCGAACTCGCTTTCGGTATGCTCCTCTCCATGGTTCGCCGCATTCCTTACGGCGACGCTGGTATGAAAAACGAAAAATGGCTCAAGAAAGAACTGATGGGCACCGAGCTCATGAACAAAACCTTGGGCATCATTGGTTATGGCAACATCGGCCGCCGCTTGGCACAATACGCCCAGGCATTTGGCATGAAAGTCATTTGCTACAACCGCCGCCGTGACCTCGACGAAGTCCGCTCCACCGGTGCCGAACCTGTGGAATTGGAAGACATCTACACCCAAAGCGATATCATCAGCCTCCACCTGCCCCTCAATGCTGATTCCAAGTACATGATCAACGACGAAACTTTTGCCAAGATGAAAGATGGCGTCATGATCGTGGACGTTGCCCGCGGTGGTGTGATGGAAGAAGCCGCCCTCCTGCGCGCTCTCGAATCTGGCAAGGTTGCCGCTGCAGCCCTCGACGTTTTCGAAAAGGAACCCCCTGTGGAATGGGCAGTGCCCAAGCACCCCAACATCATCGCCATGCCCCATGTCGGTGGTCAGACCCAGGAAGCCCAGGAACGCGCTGCTGAAGACATCGCCTCCGAGGTGATGAACGTTCTCCAGGGCAAAGACCTGCGCTGGAAGATCGTCTAAGATCAAAACCGCTATGCAAAATTCGCTTCACCGCGAATTTTGCTTTTTAATACACTTAAACAAACAGAAAGGAGCTCACTATGAGCTTTGAAGAGAAACTGAAAGCCTTTCGAGAACGCTACCGCACGATGATGACCTTAGGCGGTGTCCAAGGGTTACTGGGCTGGGACCAAATGGTTTACATGCCCGAGGGTGCCATGGAAGAACGTGGCGCGCAACTCCAGGCTTTGGGCGGTATTATTTACGACATGGGCACCAGCCCTGAATTTGGCCAACTCATCGAAGACTTAGCCGCGGAAGTGCCCGACCTCGACGCTGATGAGCCCATCGCCCGTGAGATCAAACTCGCCAAACGTCAATATGATTTGGCCACCAAAGTCCCCAAGGACAAAATGATGGCCATGATTATGGCAACCACCCAAGCCCAAAGTGTTTGGGAAAAAGCAAAAGCGACGAATGATTTCGCACTTTTCCAACCCTATTTGCAAAAGATTCTGGATCTTTCCATTGAGTTTGCCGAGTACTTTAAACCCTACGATCATCCTTATGATGCTTTGTCGGATCAGTTCGAACCAGGCCTAAAATCCAAGGAAGTCAAAGCCATTTTCGATGCCTTGCGTCCTCGCCAGGTTGAACTGATTAAAGCGATTGGCGAACGTCCTCAACCAAAGGATGACTTCCTTTACAAGCGCTACGACATTGCCATGCAACGCAAGATCAACCACCTCGTGGCAACCTTGCAGGGCTATGATTGGTCACGCGGCCGCATGGATGAATCGGTCCATCCCTTCACCACCAATTTCGGCATAGACGATGTGCGCATCACGACCAAGTATCACGAAAATGACGCCAGCGACGCCTTCTTTAGCACCATGCATGAAACCGGCCACGCACTCTACGAACTCGGCATTGGCAGGATGTACCAAGGCACAAGCATCGGCTCTGTATCAACAATGGCGCTCCATGAGTCTCAATCCCGCTTGTGGGAAAACCTAGTAGGTCGCTCCAAAGAATTCTGGACCTACTTCTACCCCATCTACCAAGCGTACTTCAGCGAACACCTCGCCAACGTCAGCCTGGATGACTTCTACAAAGCCATCAACAAGGTTAGCCCATCACTCATTCGCACCGAATCCGATGAGGCCACCTACAACCTGCACATCATGTTGCGCTTTGAAATTGAGCTAGCGATGCTTGAAGGAAAGGTCAGCACCAAGGACCTGCCCGAAGTATGGAACGAAAAGATGCGCGATTACCTGGGTGTAGTACCCGAAGATGACACTACAGGTGTTTTGCAAGATGTTCACTGGTCGGGTGGCATGATTGGATACTTCCCCAGCTACGCCCTCGGCAACCTGATTGCTTCGCAATGGTGGCACAAGCTCACCCAAGACCAACCCAACACCATGGATGAAATCGCCAAGGGTAATATGAGTGGTGTTTTGTCTTGGTTGCGTGAAAATGTCCACCAACACGGCAGCCGCTACGATGCCATGGACCTCGTCCAGCGCGTCACCGGCGAGCCACTCAATCCTGATTATTACATGGCTTACCTCAATGAAAAGTATCGCGGAATTTACAGTTTGTAAATTTAAGAACACTCATAAAAAACAAGCGGCTTTAGCAAGCCGCTTGTTTTTATATTCTTGAAGGATTTGCTTTACTATTTTAGGCAGCTTTTTTTTCTATCCTAACATTTTGGATAAATTTTTTTGAGGGTTGACCAACAAACTTATATGACAAAAATGCCATAACCATTGTTGCTGCTACCAAAATCAGCAAACACAATCCCCAATGTAGTTTATCCAGAAGATTATAGTGAATAATAATATTTAAGATTGGCCAGTGATAGAGAAACATGCCATAAGTCAAATCAACTTTAAATTGTATTTTTGGCAATAGATATCCGCCGCCAATAATAAAAAGCGACCCGAGCACACCTATTAAACTTTCCTCGAAATAACCAGGAGTGTGAATGCCTAAAAGCTTTGTCAAAACATATGCGACTAATAAAGGAAAAAAAGCTTTCTTAAGCAAGGGAATCATCCGGTCTCGTTTATAGTAAATAAAGGCTCCAGTAAAAAACCATATTGCATAGGGAATAAATAGTTTCCCGATAACTTTGGTCGTAAACTCGCCAACATGGTTAACGAGATAGCTACTTCCAATATTCGCACCAAGAAGAAATGCGAGCAGGATCAACCATTGCCACGTTTTCAACTTTTTTACATATTTATGAAAGAAACCCAGAACAAAATAGAGTTGAATTTGAACGAAAACAGTCCAAAGTGGGCCGTTAATGACACCCGTACCATAGGTTCTTAAAATCATGGGTGTGTTAGGGATACCAAAAACCTGTGTGCCCAACCAAAATAAAACACTTTTATCAACCAAATGAGGAACAATAATTAAAAGGGATACAAGCGTCACAATAGCACACGCCCAATATTCTGGGTATAAACGCAAAATGCGTTTCACAAAAAAGTCTTTTAAGCTCTTAGTTTTTTCAATGGATGCCGCGACTAAGTAACCGCTTATAGTTAAAAAACCAACAACCCGATTGTAATATTTTACCGGATCGAATATTGTACTGATCAAGGGCACCGAAACACCAGACACTTCACTAATTTGCCAGAAAAAATGCGAAAAAATAATAAGACTTGCCACAATATACCTAATTAAACCAAATCCATTATTTCTAAATTCGCTATCATTAAATGTTTTTACTTCCGAGATCATAGCAAACCTTTCAGGAATTTATCACAGTGTCGCGTGGAATTCACTCCATTTTACACGGCTTTACTCAATCGGACAAGCTAACAGCTGCAAACAATAGTTTTGAAAAAGCCCTCAATTTAAAGCATCGGCTTCATGTTTCAATTCCTTACGTGCCTCAATAATGACAACTCTTAACCACGTCAGGTCAGACCGTGACAATTATCGAAAAAACTTTGTATACCCTTTTGTTTGACTTAATTATTCACACTATTTAGAATTATTATAAATAAGCTATGGAACACATTGAAGATCAACGCCTGTCAGAAATACTTGGTCAGCCAAAGATGCGCAACACTGCCCAGCGCAAAGCCATCTATGACTACCTGCGCCAAAGTAATGAACACCCCAGCGCAGAGTGTGTTTTCAAGGCGCTAAAACCCGACTACCCGACTTTATCTCTCGCCACGGTCTACAATACGCTTGAACTCCTGGTCGAAGCCGGTCTCATCAATACGATTGGAAATCTGAACGACAACAAGACCCATTTCGATGCCGACCTCAGCCCTCATGTGCACCTCTATTGTTCTGGCTGCAACGAATTTCTTGACCTTGATACAAATCTCATTGAAGAAGTCAAAGCCCAGGTCATTGAAGAATCCGGCTACAAAGTCACCGGCGGTCGGTTGGTCTACTATGGCTTATGCCCAAAATGTCAACAACCTTCAGCTCCGACTGAAGACAAATCAAAATCAAACCATAAGGAGAATTAACATGGAAAACATTGAAACCACACCCCGAATGCCAATGATTGGCGATCCAGCCCCAGCTTTTACGGCAAAGACAACCCAAGGTCCAATCAACTTCCCCGAAGACTACCTCGGAAGTTGGACAATCCTCTTTAGCCATCCTGCTGACTTCACCCCAGTTTGTACCACTGAATTTATCAGCTTCGCTGTTTTAGAAGAAGAATTTGCAAAGCTCAACACCAAACTGATCGGCCTTTCGGTTGATGGTTTGATGAGCCACATTGCTTGGCTGCGCACCATTCGCGAGAAGATTGAATTCAAAGGCCACAAGAACGTGGAAGTCAAGTTCCCCTTGATTGAAGACATCAGCATGAACGTCGCCAAAAAATTTGGCATGATCCAACCCAATGCTGCCACCACCCAGGCTGTCCGTGCCGTCTTCGTCATCGACCCCAAGGGCATCGTCCGCGCCATTATCTACTACCCTCTGTCAACCGGCCGCAACTTTGACGAACTCATCCGCTTGATTCAAGCGCTGCAAACAGCTGACGCCTACGGCGTTGCGACCCCCGCTGACTGGCGCCCCGGTGATGACATCATCGTGCCTCCTGCTGGTTCCTGTGGCGTAGCCAACGCACGTATGACCGGTAAAGAAGACATGACTTGCCAGGATTGGTTCTTCTGCCGCCGTCCTATCGCTAAGGAAGAAGTGCTGGAAAAAATTACTGTAAAGTAACAGTCACCTAAACAGACTAAAAGAGGCTTCGTTTGAAGCCTCTTTTTTGTTATCGATATCTGATTTTAGCCGCCACCAGGTGTTGGCGTAAAGATGGGTTGAGGCGGTGTGCCCATTGGTGTTGGCGTAGGCATGGGAGTCTTGCCACTGGGGTCAAAGACGTAGACGTAATCGCCCAGTTGCGCCCAATGGAAAAGCCAATTGGCGTCCCCAGGGAACATATTGACACAACCATGGGACTGAGGAATGCCCAAAATAGCTGGCCAATAGATGCCATGGATCGCTTGGGCATGGTTGTAATAAAGCGCCCATGGAACGTTCTCATAATAGAAAAAATCTGATCTGGTTGAAGAATAAGAGCCCTGCATCGTATGCGATTCAATGCGATGATAAATCTCATAAACCCCAGGGTCAGAATAAAGCTCACCCGCGCCACTGGCAATCACAGTTGCAAATTTAAGCTCGCCATTTTCATAGACCGCCAAGGTTTGATTCTCCAGGTCAACCGCAATCCATCGGTCCCGATCTACACCCTCTGGCCGATGCGTATTGACCACAACCAATCGCGATTTGAGCGATGGAATCCACTCACCAGGTGCGACTTCATACCACGTAAAGCCCTCAGCTTCGGTTGTATTGTAAACTGGAAAAGCTTCGTATTTTGGGTAGGTATTCTGAGTTGTCGGTGCGGCAAAACTAGGTGATGTAAACGTTTGAACATTGTCAATGGTGAACCCAAAATTATGTTTTGGGGTTGCAAAAAACTCAACACCTTGCCAACGAGGCCAACTCCAAAATGGCGTAGCCTCAACCCAGCCGCCGCTTTTGGTGCGTACAAAAGATCGCCCATCAGATTGAGCAGCATCCACCATACTCACATAGCGCCCGCCACCACCGACAATGGTGTTAATCGGCGAAGCACCGGCAATCGCGTCACCCAGGCTAGCATATATAGGCGTATCACCACCGTGCACAATGGCTACCCGCTCTGGTAATTCCGATAAACTAGCGTCCGGTTTGTGGGCTGAAAGCCCCCGCACAGGGAACGGAAAACCGCGGTCTGCCAAATCTTTAGCAGATTGCGAAGGACCCAGTGGCAAGCAGTCACCTGGATCAGTCATATACGCGCCAGGAATACAAACTGGCAAGTCATATTGTGGATGAGAGGCAACTGTGGGAGCAGCTTTAACAACCTCAAATTTGCTTTGAATCATGGAAATGGTTAATAAAGCAGTAACCAGAAATAAAAAACTCTTTTTCATGTCCACCATTATACTCGGCTTGAATTTTCACTCAAAATGACTGTAGCGATAAATCAATCCCTTTCGTGCTTCGTTTTGAAGCTGGTACCAAGGACATCAATAGGAAATCCCGTGTTTATTGCCATCCGGAGCCCAAAGCTTGAGATAAACCGGCATATCCAGCCCTATTTGATAGGACCAGATAACGAGGAAAAACACCGTAATTCCTATGACTGCCAAGCGGTAAGCTTTACCAACATTTGGGTCTCGCCATCGATGTTTTAGAGTACTCACTCCAAGCATAGCCAGTGGCGCTAAAATTGGAACCAATGCGAGGTGATACCGTGGTTCTGTTGTTATTGGCAAATGGGGAAGACAATACAATAAGACAACAAAAATCAGGAGACAAGCATGCCAACGGTCTTTAATGCCAAGAAGACCGATGAATCCAAATAGACAAGTAAAAAACCATGGTAGCGATAACAAAAGATAGACCACCCCCAACCATGGCTGAGGGATGTTACCAACAAAATTATTGCTATAAAAGTAATTAAAAATGCGCGTTTCCGGACCAAAAAAAGCAGGCGTGCGACCAAAGACCCGCTTGACTGCTTCCCACGGATTATCGCGAATGAAGGTTAGCGCATGTTCCTTGCAATAAGCATCTCTTTCAGCATCGTCCAAGATAAACAATGGCTTAATGGCGATGTCTGAAACAAAATTCCCATTCCCTTCTGGATGATAGGTAATAAACATGTTGTACCAAAAACTATTCTCAATATTCGCTGGTTTACCCATGACTTTGGAATGATGTACAACCCAAGGCGCAACAAGGATAATGACAGGAATGCATACCATACTCAAAAAAATTGGTTTCTTAATGTGCTTTTTGATAAGCACAAAAATACATGCCAAAGCCACCAAAAGAGAAACCGACCTTGCCAGAATCATGACACCTAAAACAAGCCCTAGCAGTAAAAATAAGAAGATAGAAGACTCTTTTTTCAATAATCTTAAGGTCAATAAAACAGCCAAAGTCATTAAGGGAATAAAGATATTCTCCGAACCTAATCCAAGAGGATAAAACAAAAACATCGGGTAAAAAGCAACAATCGCGCCAGCAATCAGGCTCAATTTATTCGACAAACCAATCGCTTTTCCAATCCTGATGACCATTAAAGTCATGCTGGACATCGTTAGCGCTTGGACCAGCCTTACCAACAAAAAGCGATTTGCTGATGAATCAATTCGGTAAAAAAGGCTTAAAAAGAGTGGATAGCCAGGTGCTCGAAAAGCGGTGTCAACGCCTTCATCGGGAAAATGCATCTTATCCAGTGGCATAAATTGCTTTAAGTAGGGTTTCAAAACTTCAACATCTGCTTTGGCATACCACCGATAACCATTCCCACTGGCTAAGGAACGCCCTAACATGTCGTACTGATACATATCATCCAAAGCGATAGGCAATTTAGCAAAAACCAGCACTATAGCTATCCGAAAAAGGAGTGCTAAACCAAATAACAGCAGACACGCACCACGAAAAGCCCCGTTGGCTTTACCAAGCTTTTGGTCTTTCACACCATCCATGTTATTTCTCATATAAAACCTCAAAAATCGATGATGGTTCTTCACTAGCAACCATTGGGAGAAGAATAAAGTCAAACAATCATTAAAACGTATTTTAACATGCTAATCTTCTTTCCTTCATTTTTGGTGAAACGAAAGCACACTATTTCCACTCAAGCCTTAACCGTGGGCTAAAAAGGGTATAATCATGCCCATGCAAACCATTGTCTGCCTGGACATCGAAACCACAGGCCTCGACCCTGAAACCGATGCGATTATCGAAATCGGCGCGGTTAAGTTTAAAGGTAACCGGGTAGAAGCCGAGTACCAAACCTTGGTCAACCCACGCCGCCCCATCAACCAATTCATCACCAACCTCACCAATATTACCAACGCCATGGTGATGAATGCGCCCATGCTTTCTGAGGTTTTACGTGAGTTTGTAGATTTTGTCGGGGATGCACCCATTTTAGGGCAGAACATTGGTTTTGACTTGAGCTTCTTTTACAAAGTCGGTGCACTCAAACAAAACCCAGCCATTGACACTTATGAGTTAGCATCTGTCCTATTGCCGAGTGCTTCGCGCTATAGCCTCGGTTCCTTGGCCACACGCCTTGGAGTCTTCCAGCAAAACGCGCATCGTGCCCTGGATGATGCACGGGTAACAATGGAGGTTTACCACAAACTTTGTGACATCCTGCAAGACCTTCCTATTGAACTCGTTACCGAAATTTTACGTTCCGCAGAGGGTAGACGCTGGGCTGGGGAGATCCCTTTTCGAACCCGGCTCCTGGAACATAGCCAAAATGGCTTGCTCACGCGTGATATGCTCGAAAAATCTGACGAAAAGCTCTTTTCTTTCAGTAGAGCTGAGCCAGCTATTCCCCTCGAACCCGCAGAAAACCTAAAGCTGTTAGATATCGAAACACTCGCCGGCACACTTGAACCCGGCGGAGACTTTTCACGCCATATCACAGACTTTGAGCATCGTTCCCAGCAAGTGCAAGTGCTCAAATCGGTGGCAGACGCCTTCAACAAAGGCAACCACCTCATGGTTGAAGCCGGCACGGGCACCGGGAAGTCCCTGGCATACCTCATCCCAGCGGCAGAATGGGCAATGCAAAACGGCGAACGCGTGGTCATATCCACCAACACCATCGCCCTACAAGACCAGCTGATAAACAAAGACCTGCCAGACCTCATTCAAGCACTCGACATCGATTTACGCGCGGCTGTGCTCAAAGGACGTGGCAACTACCTCTGCCCAAGAAAACTCAGAACCTTGCGCCGGCAAGGTCCCGAAACGATTGAAGAACTCCGTGTTTTGGC
>CAZUZM010000043.1:0-3507 GCA_964624615.1 uncultured Anaerolineaceae bacterium | reverse complement strand
GTTGACGAAGCCCATCACATGGAAGCAGCTACCACTGACGCCATGGCTTTTCGGCTGTATACCACCGATATAAAACGTCTGATGCGCGAACTCGGCGACCACCAGCATGGCGTTTTGGGACGCGTTTGGGCGCTCGCCCAGAACCACCTTCGCCCTTCAGACCTGGCTCAACTTGGTGCAACCATCGAAAAAACAAACGATCATGCGCTCCGTTTTGACTCTGCTATGAATCAATACTTCAAAGCCCTCGACTTTGTGTTGGAAGAAATCCGCGAAGGTCGTCCCATTGGCACCTACCCTCAACAGGTTCGCATCATTCCTTCTTTACGCTCTTTGCCAATGTGGTTTGATGTTGAAAGCGCCTGGGACATGGGGCATGACGCGCTCAACAAGCTCATTTTGCACCTCAAAGCCATCCGTGAGTCAATGCACAGTGTTGACGCCAGTGAAGATGAGGACGTCGAAGAATTGGTGGGCGCACTTGCAAACATGAGCCAAACCCTCGCTGAAATGGGTGAACAAATCGAACAACTGACCATGACACCCAATGATGAAACCATCTATTGGGTAGAACTCGATCCTTTGCAGGGTCGCCTCGCATTGCAATCCGCGCCGCTACATATCGGCTCGCTCATGCAAAAACATCTATGGCACGAAAAGGCAAGTGTCGTGCTCACCTCCGCCACTTTAACAACCCACGGCGAGTTTGATTACCTCAAACACCGACTAAACGCAGAGGATGCTGACGAGATGATTGTTGGCTCTCCATTTGACTATGAAAATGCGGTCATGATTTACCTGCCCCATGATATCCCTGAACCCAGCGATTCCTATGGACACCAAAAAATGATTGAAGATGCCATCGTGCGTTTGGCACGCGTGACTGGTGGCCGCATGCTGGTGCTTTTCACATCCTATGCCCAATTGCGCAAGACCTCTCAGGCTATCAGCAACACCCTTTCAAAGCTCGATATCACTGTTTTTGAACAAGGTGAAGGCGCTTCGGCATCGGCACTGCTGGAGTCTTTTAAAGAAGCGGATAAAGCCGTTTTGCTCGGCACGCGCGCTTTTTGGGAGGGGGTCGACGTTCCGGGTGAAGCGCTCTCCGCTTTGGTCATCGTCAAACTGCCTTTTGATGTGCCTTCTGACCCCATCATTGCCGCCCGCTCAGAAAGCTTTGAAAGCCCCTTTGGTGAATACATGATTCCCGAAGCCATTTTGCGATTTAGGCAGGGTTTTGGTCGTCTGATCCGCGCGCAGAGCGACCGTGGTATTGTTGTGCTTCTAGACAAGCGGGTGATTTCGAAAAACTATGGGCGTATGTTTTTGGAATCATTACCGCAGTGCCATGTGCAACAGTCCAGCATCGCCAACCTGCCAGAACATGCCGCGAAGTGGCTCGGCAGATAAACCCACATACGCGTCGGTCACAGCATCCCACACTGTTCGGCATGGCGTCCCATGGTTTTTCGGCTTGGCGTCCTGCCGTGCCATCCCCTACAACCAGTTGACAAATTTCCTCGATACCTACCCGCTCAGCATGGCGTCCCGCCATGCCATCCTTCAACCAGTTGACAAATTTCCTCGATACCTATCCGCTCGGCATGGCGTCCCGCCGTGCCATCCTACAACCAGTTGACAAATTTCCTCGATGCAAGTAGACTTTTCTCGTCACTAACAAAAACGACATTTGTTAGAAAGGAGAAAAACATGGCATATACATTCAAAAATTCAAAAGGTACTGAATACTATTTACATCTCAAAAAGGTGCAACGCGCTTCTGGTAAAGAAACCGAACTGTTCTACTTCGCCCGCGATATCCGCAAAGGCCAAGAAGTTGAAAAAGTCCCCGCTGGCAAGAAGGTTGTTGAACTCGCCTCCGGCTTACCTGTTTTGAAGAAAATCTAAACGGTATTTCAGTAAAGTAATCACCTGATTACAAATTGAGGTTGGCACATCGCCAACCTTTTTTGTTAACAACAAGATTTCATCAATAAAAAACCTCCCTCACCCTTTCCCCTAATATCCAGGCTGGTACATTTCATGCACCAATAACCTTGAAAGTTCTATTGCAGGAGTTAGACTATGAAAAACACAACAAAATTGATTGTTCTCGCGCTCATAAGCCTCTTTTTATTCAGTGCTTGTACCCGAAGCGCCTCAAAACCACCAGCTTATGACCCAAACCTGGGGGAAGATAGCCCCACATTTGGTTCGGTTGATGAGCAAATCCGCTATGCCACATCCACTGCGGCAGCGATCATCTCGCAATACAACTTGCCGACCGAAATCGTACAAAACCCACAAGGCACACAAATCGTGGTCACATCGACACCCATCCCTACGGCCACGCCCACACCAACCCCAACCGTAACGCCCATTGTGCTTTCAGCGCCACAAAAGTGGGACATCCAAAAAGGTGAAACGCTCGAGTGTCTCGCGCGTCGTTTTGATGTCAATCTGGATGATCTTATGAAAGCGAATCCAGGTGTCAATGCCCATAACCTTAAAATTGGAGAAACCCTCACCATTCCTCAAGATAGCAAATGGCCCGGCGATCGCAGCACTGGCGCATGGCCACGCCCGGATGTCTGGACGGTTAGCCCTGAGGAAACGGTTTACTTAGTGGCTTGTTCTTATGGTGACGTTTGGCCTGAGGAAATCATTCAACTTAACAACATCAAGGATCCGAACGACCTTAGCGCTTACAAAGAACTGCAAATCCCTTAGGACTTAAAGCGCATGGAAATTCTTAATCGCGAAAAACACTATCGAGGTCACATTGTTGACCTCGAAAAAGTCTTGGTACGTTTACCAGATGGTAAAGAACGCTACTATGAACTGGTCAATCATGCTGCTGCGGTAACCGTTCTACCGATTGACGCTGATGGAAATATCTACTTTGTAGAACAATATCGCCTTGGCGCAAAGCAAGTTCTGCTGGAGCTTCCCGCTGGTGTGATTGACCCAGGCGAAGCCCCAGACGCAGCTGCTCAGCGTGAACTGCGTGAAGAAACAGGCTTTGCGAGCAAAAACCTGGATAAACTGGCAAGTTTTTACATGATTGCGGGTTATGGCGATGAATTCATGCATGTTTATCTCGCCCAAGAACTCTATCCATCCCCACTCGCTCCCGACGCTGATGAAACCTTAAAGCTAAAACCTCTTCACATGAGCGAGGTCTATAAAATGCTCTATAAGGATGGTTTTAAGGATGTCAAAACCATCGCATTACTCACCCTGGCAATTCCGCGGTTGCTCCAAAGCTTCCCAAACCTGCATCAAAGCTTGAAAGACTAAAGCCCACCTAAGACTCTAAAAGCCAAATCCCGTTATGAGCGTTGCATAACGGGATTTTTTACCAACTATTATCAGATTAATCCCAATATTCATCACACAAAAAACGAGTCTTGCGTTACAATAAAGGACGCACCATCCCGTACGGGAAGGTAATTTAGTATGCATGAATTTCAAACGGTATAACCGACAAAAAGGAGCAAAGTTATA
>CAZUZM010000042.1:0-13220 GCA_964624615.1 uncultured Anaerolineaceae bacterium | reverse complement strand
CTCTCAATAATTTTTCTTTCCAAACAAAAAACCCAAAGGCAAGTGCAGACGGGCGGACCAGTAACGCTCGTTGTGGTCGTCATCCTCAAAGACCCAGCTTTCAAAATCGACGTCCTGGCGATAACCTTTCTCGACCATCAAAGCGTCCATGGCATCCTGCCAAGGTTTGTAGTGTTGGTCATAGCCCTTGCCGCCATAGTCAAAATAAAGTCTATGCGCACCTGCCTGAGGCAAAGCCTGGCGTGCGTACTCGACCATAAAATCCCCCAGTGCAGGCCAATGGGTACTCAAGCAAGCTGCACCACCAAATACATCAGGATATTCACACAGGGCATAAAGCGATATCAACCCACCCATACTCGACCCCATGATGGCCGTATTCGCCACATCACTCAACACACGGTACTGTGCGTCAATCATGGGCTTGATCTCATCCACAATCAGCTTCAAATACTGGTCTGAAAACACATTATCAGGGTCAAAACGCCAGGGTTTGTTTTGGTTCAAATGCGCCATCGCGCCAGGGTAACGTAGTGGCTTTTGCGGAAGGTATTCCCCAAAGCGGTTCATGGTGCTGGTCATCGCCACCACAATGGGCGGCAAAATCTTGTCTTCCTCAGCCAAAGTTGCAATGCGTTCATGCGCCATCCACCCCACACCGACATAGGGGCTACGGATGAAAACGTTTTGACCATCATGCATATAAAGAACCGGCAACTTAATGTCCGGTTGTTGATGATACAGCTCGGGCAACCAAACATCCACCCGACGTCTTTTGAGCCCCGGCAGCACCAAGGATCGATAGGTATCCAGTTCAAGCCTTGTCATGTCTTCATTATATATGAGGCTTTGGGGCTTCATCCTTCAAGGTTTATGCACCTCAAACACAAATTATTGCTTTTTTGAACAGGTGGATAATCCTTTTTGGGTTTGATCCTTCAAGCTTCTTGGTTGTGCAAACCATCACAGCGACAAGTTGCCCTCAGCAACACGTCCCCAATAAACCAATACCGTAAAGGAAATCTATGTCAAAGAAAACCATTCTCAAATGCTTCTCTTTCCTCCTCTGCCTCAGCCTTCTATTTGGCAGCGTGGCAACCTCTGGCATCCAAGCTGCTACTCCCAAGCAAGGCTTGCCCTCTGAAGAAAAAGCTCCTCAACAAAACCGCCCTGCAACCGTTGACAGCAAAGTGCAAGAGACCCTGCAGACCACCGGTGAAGCCAGCTACTGGATCAACTTCAAAGCCGCGCCAGATCTTTCAGCTGCCCAAACAATGAATTGGGAAGACCGCGGTTGGTTCGTTTACGAAACGCTCAAAGCCCATGCGGAAACAACCCAACAAGCCGCCATCACGACCTTGCAAAACGCGGGTGTAAAATTCCAGTCCTACTGGGTCAACAACGCTATTCTGGTTGACTCTTCCAACGCGCAAACACTAAGCGCTATCCAAGACCTGGAAGGCGTCGAGTCAATCACGGCGCGCAAAAGTTATCAGCTTTACCGCCCGGTGAAGACTGAAAGCACAGGAAACGAGCTACACGCCGTCGAACCCAACATCAGCCAAATTAAAGCGCCCCAGGCATGGGCACTCGGCATTAAAGGTGAAGGCATTGTGGTTGCCAACATCGACACCGGTGTACGTTACTCGCACGATGCGCTCAAAAACCAATACCGCGGAAATAATGGGGATGGCACTTACAGCCATGACTACAACTGGTTAGACCCTACGAATAATTCCACGAATGTGCCGGCTGACCCTGATGGCCACGGCACCCACACCATGGGAACCGCGGTTGGCGCGGATGCCTCTGGCACGAACCAAATTGGTGTCGCGCCAGCATCCAAGTGGATGGCCTGTAACGGCTGTACCGTCGAAGATTGCCCTGACTATGCTTTGATTAGTTGTGGTCAATTTATGGCTGCCCCCACAAAAACTGATGGATCAAACGCAGATCCCAGCAAACGCCCGCATGTGGTCAATAACTCTTGGGGTGACTGTAGCCAAGTTTATGACCCCTTTTATGAATCGGTTTTGACGGCATGGGAAGCCGCAGGAATCTACCCCGCCTTTGCCAACGGTAACTCTAGTAACTGTGGTTACGATGCCCCTCCTGGGCTCAACACGGTTGGCAGCCCGGCGCGCTCAGGCAAGGTCACCGGCGTAGGTTCTAGCCAGCAGACGGGCGCCATTTACGCGCAACATTCCAACTGGGGTCCCACCGACAACCTCGACACAATCAACCCGCGCGGTTTTGCAGACCTAAAGCCGCAGGTCGTGGCACCTGGCACGGGTATTCGTTCAGCCGGCAAAAGTGGCGATAGCAATTACGAGGCCGGCTGGAGTGGCACCTCTATGTCCACACCGCACGTCAGTGGCGTGGTGGCATTGGTTTGGAACGCCTGCCCGCTCTTGATTGGCGATTATGCCCTCACCGAAACCATTCTTGAACAAACCGCCGTTGCCATGCCCTATGACGACGGCCATCCCACAACACCTGCCAGCAAGGTGCCAAATATGGCCACTGGTTGGGGTGAAGTGGATGCCCTGGCGGCAGTCAATCGCGCTAAAGCGATTTGTGAAGGTCCCAAGGTCAAAGGCTTGGTGAGCAACAGCCAAACCAACGCGCCACTTGCCGAGGCAACGCTTAAGTTTGTCCATACTCAAAACCCTGACTTGAACCGCACCGTCAAAAGCATCTCCGATGGCACCTATGTTGCGCCAATGGTTGCCGGTACCTATGACATTACCGTTAGCAAATTTGGTTATTTTGACGCAGTTAAACCCGGCTTTGTTGTTGAAGCGGGATCTTCCGATATTGTCTTGGATTTCAAGTTGGACCCACGGGTAAACGTCTTGCTAAAGGGCAAGGTTACCGACGCCGGACTTTCTTCAGACCAAGCGCACGGCATCCCCGTTTATGCCAGCCTCAGCTTTGAAGCAACTGGCTCTCAACCCCAGGTTGTCTTTAGCAACCCCTTCACCGGACGCTACGAAGCCATTCTGATGGTAGGCGTTGACTACACCATTACCGTCAAATCGGTCTATTTTGGCTATGAACCTCAGACTGCAGAGTTGACGGCCATGGAAAACCAAGCCGACAAGGACTTTGCACTCGCGGTAGACAAGGACTTTTGTGCCGCGCCTGGCTATGCTCATGGCAATGCGGTGTACTTCGACTTTGAAGGCAGCGACCATGGCTTTACCTCCGGCGGCACGAATAGCTCATGGGCTTGGGGCGACTTTACCTCTGGCCCCGGCTACGCCTTGAGTGGCACCAAAGGTATTGCCACCAACCCTGCCGGAAATTACAACACGACAGAAGATAGCTGGATGGTTTCTCCGAAAATTGACTTGAGCGCTTATGGCACCAAGACACCCGTCTTGCACTTTGCCCATTGGTTATACACTGAGGGTGAGCACGATTTGTGGGACTGGGTTTGGGTTGAGGCTACCCGCGATGGTGGTGCCAACTGGGAAAAAATAACCACCGATCTTGTGGGACATTTTACGGATTACCAACATCGCAGCATCCCCTTGGATGCGCGATATAACGTGACGGATTTCCAATTCCGTTTCCAATTGCACAGCGACTCCATTGGGCCTGCTCTTGGCTGGTACATCGATAACATCGGCATCAGTATGTTGGACCTTGCGCCTAGCACCGTGGTTGCTTTTGAAACCTTTGAAACTTCCAATGGTGGCTTTACCGTTAGCGGCGAAAACGCCTCCTGGGAATATGGCGACGTGAATGCGGATTATGGTCCGGGCAATGCCTACTCTGGCACCAAGCTTTGGGCAACCAAAATCGCTGGAAACCATAACGACAATGAAAACAGCTATCTGACTTCCCCCGCTTATGACCTAAGCAAGGCGGAATACCAGGGCAAGCTGATTACCCTCTCCTTCTATCACTGGATGGACACCGAACTCAATTTCTCGGATTGGGGCGCGGTTGAAGTGAGCAAAGATGGTGGCGCACATTGGCAAACGGTTTATGAAAAATTTGGCAATATCCATGCCTGGGCCGAAAAACAGATTGAACTCGATAGCTCCTACCTGGTCAATAATTTCAAGGTGCGCTTCCTGATGCACTCCGACAGCGCACGAAACTGGGAAGGTTGGTATATTGATGACTTCAAGATTTCTGTAGGCGAGAGTCAACAAGCAGATCTAGGCTGTCAAAAATTGACCGGTGGCTTTTTGGCGGGATACGTCATGGACGCTGAGACTCCAATAGCCTTGGTTGGCGCGCGCGTTGAAAGCCAGGCTGGCGTTTTGGCGATAAGCCGTGGTTTTGAAGATGACCCAACGCAAAATGGTTTCTACCTCTTGTTCCATAGTCTTGAAACTAACCCACAAACGGTAAAATTCACCGCCAGCCACACGGGGTATCCCAACAAAGTCAAAACGGTGAGCATGCCCTTTAGCACCCTCACCCGCCAGGACTTCTTTATGGGTGGTGATGACCCCGAGCCAGTTGAGCAATTCATCTACTTCCCGATTATCCTGACCAAATAAACAGCAAAACCTATTATAGCCGAAAGGGCTGCTTCGTATGAAGCAGCCCTTTCTTGTGTGTGTTCAATCTCTGTGGTACGAGATTTCTAGTTCTCCGGGAAATAGGTCTGGATCAATGGCAGGTGGAGCATGTTGAGTTCCAGAACACGTAATTGCACCGGTATGACTATGCGTGGATCATATTGGTTGCGAACAATCAGGTTTGCGTTGTATTCGCCCCAAGTGAGGTCGTATGAGCTGAAGCTGACAGTCACTTCTTCTGAAGCGCCTGGGTCAAGCACAGCTGCGGTTGGGTCTTCTTCCAACCATTCTATGTCGCGGGGAACGATTCCGCTAATACCCGTGGTGCCATAAGCTCGGATGAGCCAGTTGCCGGGTTGTTGTTCATCAATCAAGAACCAGGCTTCGTTGGGTGGCAAGGTAGGTTCTTCGGGGATTTCCGTGGACCACCAACCGATGAACGAACGTCCTGCCGAGCTTGAAATATCTAAAGCTGAGGCATGGTAGGTTGAGCCAGGGGTGGTAATCGCGCCGACACCAACCATAAGGTCGCCAGGTCCTTCAAACACAACCGGTTCAGTCAGCACATAGGTTTCGAAGGTATCCACTGCTCCGATGCGCACGGTTTCCTTATAAAGGAAGGTCGAGCCTTCGGCAGGGTCTTGCTGGCTGGTGCGGTTTTCATAAAGGTAAATGTCAACCATGTCACCAACCGCCACACCACCCTGAGCAGCCCAGTACAGTTCCACATGGGTTATGGTCAAGGGGAACATGTTGGCTTCTGGGGTAAAGCGGGTCAACCACATGTATTGATGGGTACCATCAAGGCCAACGGTGCCTTCGGGCATGCCGTCGTCGTACTGGAAGGTTAAGGGGTCACCGGTTTCGTCGGCGTCGCCGCTACCTTCGATAATTTCAAAGTAGGTTTGGCGGGTACCGGTGTTGCTAAAGGTCAGGTTTTGCGTGGTGATAAAACCAGGCATTTGCTCTGACATCAGTGACTCTGGGGTGTAAGTCAAACACGCGCTATCGTGGTTGACATCAAAATTGACCACGATGTTCTTATTTTCGATCAGCTCAACACCGTCGATGCGGGTACCCACGTAACCGGCATGTTCAATTTCGATATCGTAGGTGCCAGCTTCAAGGGCATAGCTATATTCGCCATTGGCATTGGTGCGGGCGGTCTTGAAGAGCTCACCGTCTTTATAGAAATGCACTTTCGCGCGAACAGCAGGACCAGAAGATGCATCACACTTTTCGTGAGCGGTCACCACACCCTTGAAGTTACCCCAAGAGTAAGGTCGCACCACATGCAAGGTAACGGGCACAGGATCCATCTCATAGGGTGAATCATTGGTGAATCGCAGTTCGGCGTAGTAATCACCAGGTTGCTCAATGCCCTTCACCGAGAATCGCAAGGCGATGTGTTGAGATTCACCTTCCGCCACAAAGGCTTCTTCAGGGGTTTCGGTCAGCCAGGGCACGAGGTCCGCGCCACCGCTATGGGTCTCGATAGAAAAAGCGTCGATGTGGCGTGCGGGTGGGAAGTTGCCGATGAACTGAGAGGCACCGGTCTTCATGTCAATAATGCGCAGGTGGTGGGTTCCATCCGCATAGGCTGCCCAATAGAGCACGCCGTTATCTTCGTCATAGTCCATGCCTTGGCCATAGTTGGCATCAGCGCCTAAGTAACCCACCGGCACTTGGTCGCCTGATTCTGGGTCAATTTTGTGCAAATAGTCGGTTGAGATGTCCACGCCATACAGCATGTGTTCTTCGGGCACATAAGCCAGGTCTGCCATGCAAGGCGCGCCGACAATCTCGCCGATTTCGGTCAGGGTGCCGTCCAGGTCGATGCGATGAAGCATTGAGCTGACACCGCAGTTGGACGAAACGGCATAGAAGTAACCGGTTGCGCCGGTCAAACCGCTCATCTTTTGTCCTCGGGGCAAGGGGAGGTGGCCAATCAAACTGGAAGTTCTGCCCAATTTATAGAAGGCGTCATTTTCGTCCATAATGACGTACCAGTTTTCGTAGTCGTCACCCAAAAAGTCGCCAGCGTAGAGGTCTTTGATGGGGTTGGTCCAGCCCAGATCCTGGAAGGTCATAGGGTCACTTACGTCGCTCCAGCGGTACTTTTTGCTGGTAATATTCTCAGAACCTACTGCAGCAGGGGCTTTAAAGATGCCAAATAGTTCAAGGTTAGCCTGAAATTCAAGCTTTGAGCTGGCTTCAACTTCGGTGTTGACCGGTGCGGAAGCAAGGCTGGGCTGCTCGCTGCTTTGAACCTTTTCGTCGCTAATGGCGGGGATATTGACCGTTGCACGTGTGGTATCGTCCGCAAGCGGTTTGAATCCTCGGGGGATTTCGCTCAGCGCGAAGCTGGCATCACCAGTACCGATGTTCACAATATCCAATTCACCAATTTCGTCATCGTCATGCAGCGTGATGGTGCGTTCAACCGCTGTGGGTTGGGTAGTCAAAATGGCAGCGCCGATGGCAAAGTCCTGGCGGTTCACTTCACTGGCTTCGATTTCACGGTTAAAGGTTTCGGTCTTGTATTGGGGCATCGAAACGGTGAAGTCGATGTATTCTTCGATATCCAAAAAGGGTTGGAAGAGGCTGTAAAGACCATTGTGTTCGGGGTCATTGGGTCTTTCGGCCGTCCATTGCACCGCAGAAGGCGCGACGACTTTTGCGCCAATCAGGCGATGGTCTTGGTTCTCAAAGTTTTTATCAAGCACATAACCCGTAACCAATCCACCATCCACAATGACACAAGGCAAATGGACTTCTGAAAGTGCGGGTTTAGCGCTGAGGGTCACGTCGTCCACATACCAGCCCAAGCGGTTGGTTGAAGTGTCTGAACGGAATTGGAAGCGCAGTTGGAATTGGTCGGTCACAAAAGAAGCCGGAATGGTGCGTTCGTAGTATTTAAAGTCTGTGCCAGCGTCAATCGTGCGAATGGTTGCGCCGATTTGACTAAAAGTTTCGCCACCGTCACCAGAAGCCCAGAGGGTGCCGTAGTCCCAGTTGTTCAAGCGGTTTTCAACCACCATCCAGTCCCACCAGGTCACTTCGAGGTCGCTGCCTGCGTATTCACTCAGGTCAAGCACTGGGGATTGGAAGTAAGAGGTGCGGTTATCGCTGTAGTTGCCGGTCAGGTTGG
The DNA here is from genome assembly GCA_964624615.1 of uncultured Anaerolineaceae bacterium. GTDB lineage: Bacteria > Chloroflexota > Anaerolineae > Anaerolineales > Anaerolineaceae > Mesolinea. The sequence continues at coordinate 5,528 of CAZUZM010000042.1, read as the reverse complement.
TTGCCCAAAGCTTTTCGCCAGAATGAGCAGCGCCGGGGCCGGTTGTGGGCACGCCGTGTTGCCACTCGTTATCGCCCACCAGGAAGCCAGCTTCCCATGCGGCTTCGCTTTCGTCATCAAAATGATATGCCGCGATTTCAACGGGAGGTGGCAAGGTGATGCTGGCAATGCCGATATCATCGATATACCAACCGCTGCGGTGTTGGGTGGCGTTAGACCTAAATTGGAAGCGCATCTTGAAGTTAGGCACGCTAAAACTGGAATCCAGGAAGAACTGATGGCGTACATAATCGCTATCTTGTCTGGAAAGGGGACCCCAAATATTGACCCATGTCCGACCACCGTCTTTGGATGCCTGGAAGGTACCCACGTCGCGGGTGGTGTTGGCAGCTTCAACATACAGATAAGCCCAATATTCAATGACCGTGGTTTGGTTACCGCTCAGGTCAATTTCAGGGGACATCATCCAGCTGCTTTCCATGGGATTGTAATCACCGGCGGGGTTGGTCGCGATACCCTTGGTACCGCTCACCGCGCGGCCTAATCCACTGGTAAACTCGCCCCAAGCCCAACTGCTACGGGTGCCACCAGCCACAAAGCCGTGGTCACTACTTTCAAAATCGTAAAAGTGACTGTAATCCGGGCGATAGCCAGGTGCCTGACAAACAACATTGACGCTCAGATCAAAATCCTGAACGGTCGCAGCGGTCACATTGATGGTTTCGCTGGCCACGTCATAACCCTTGGCAATCGCCTGAACGGTGATGGTGTAGTCCTTGCCGGGATAGATACTGGTCTCATACTTACCGGTAAAGGGATCCGTATAGAGCATTTCAGTTGCGTCATCGCCAACCACAGTCACCTTGGCATAAAGCGGATAGCCATGCACATTGTCAGCATCCACGCCGCCATCGTAAACCGTACCGCTAAGCTTCAGGTTGGGTTGTTCGTGCATCGTCAGGTCAACGGTCACGGTTTCGCCTTCTGCCACGGCAGTTGCTTCGCTAACGGCATCTTCAAAACCGCGTTTGCTGGCTGTAAGTGTCCACGTGCCCGGGTTAACTTGCAAAGTGTAATGACCATTTTCGTCTGTATTGACCGTGCGTTCAATTTCGCCATCAGCCGTGGCGACGATTTTCACGCCAGCCACAACCGGGTTGCCAGCAATGTCAGATTTGACCGTGCCTTGAATAGTGCTGCTGCCGCAAGATGCTGCAGCAGCTTGAACGGCAGCCAAGGCGTCAATTTCGCCCCAGCCGGTGCCATAGTTGGGGTAGAGCGGGTCGGTTCCGGGAGGGTAGGCGTAGGCAATTTCGGTTGCAGTCGCTTCAATCAGGGACTCAATCATCGCATAGTTATCACGCAAACAAGGTCCGGCTTCAACAATCAGCGCCACCAAACCACTCACGTGCGGCGCAGACATCGAGGTGCCGGTCAGCGAATTGTAAGAGCTATCTGACGTGTTAAAAGAAGAGCGAATGCCCACACCAGGTGCCACAAATTGAGGCTTCATGTCATCGCGGCCATCGCGGGGATTGATGATATCCAGGTTATCTGTGGGCCCCTTGTTACTGTGCAGTGCATACTCGCCATTGGTCTTGCCGGTAGAGCCGACGCCCGACACATTCCCATAGCGCGCGGGGTTACCCACCGTGCCAAGGCCGGGGTTGCTGCCATAGTTACAGTTGCTGGCATTACCATTAGAGAACACCGGATAAACACCGGCAGCGATCCAGGCATCCACCACGCCGCTAAACCAATCGTCATAGGTGCGGTCACAGTCACCCCAGGAGTTGTTCACAACCACAGGACGCAAGCTTGGGTTGGGCTCGGTGCCGTCCAACTTGTGCGGAGCGGTCATAAACTGGGCGCAGGCGGTGAGTTGCGCACCGGCACAGGTGTTGGTGTCACAACCGCGACAAGCCATCCACTTTGCACCCGGAGCAACGCCGATTTGATTTTCAGCGCCGTCGCTACCGACCATCGTGCCAATCGTGTGGCTACCGTGGCCGCCATCGTCCTGAGGCGCAGGATAATGGGAGGTGTAGGGGTCGAGCCAGTTGTAGTTGTGGTCATAGGTGCCATCGCTGTTCTTGCCACGATAGCGCGGGTTCAGGGTCTCATGGGTAAAATGTCCACCCGTGTCGATGCTGCCCACTGTCAAACCTTTGCCAGTGTAGCCCAGTGCCCAGGCTTCGGGAGCCTTGATGCGCACCAGGTTACCTTCGACCGCATGAGTGCCGTTGTCGGCGGCTGTGCTTTGTTCGGGCAAGTAGAGCTGATACTCTTTTTCAGCAAAAATCGCTTCAACACCCTCAAAAGTCTGCACACCCGACAAAATTGTCGCGTCTGAACCAGTAACAAATAGCGTGTTGTTAATCCAGAAGGAGGTGTGCTCGATGCCGGCATTGCTCAGGTATGCCATCGCCGCAGATTGGCTTTTTTCGGCTTGGGCATGAAGCGTGTTATACACAAACCAACCGCGATCTTCCCAGCTCATGGTGTGCGCTAATGAGAGGTCAGCCGTGTTTTGGAATTGGACATAATAGCTGGCAATGCCCTTTTCTTGGATTTCGGTGAAGACGGCTTGGTCAACCTGGATGGCTAACTGTGCCGGATGGTTGGCTTCCACATTAAACGGTGCCATGCCAACGAGCATCGCAATGGCGATCACGCATGTGAAAACTTTGAATAGAACTTTTTTACTCATACTTTCCTTTCAGATATACATATAGTATTTATAGTAGATATTGTTCTTGCAGCTTAGAGACGTGGCTTAATAAACCCTTTCAAAACCTCCAGGTCAGATATTTATTTGCAATTTTTCAATTGAACTTACTTTGGGCCATTCCCGTCATTTATTCTAGGATTTAAAAAAACCTGTCAATAGAAATTACATTTTGACGGAATCGAGTTTTGTGACCAACCAATTACACCTAAAAAAACAAATAAAATATGGAAAGCTTTGCCAAAACTATGCCCTGTTTGCCCCCTCTGATCCGTGGCATGCCTAAATGGCGTTGTGTAACCATCTTTTTTTGTAAGCATAATACTTTTTCAATTGTCCTAATTTTTCACGCCAAGTCTTGCACTTTCAACCCTCACCGTGATATACTCCACGCACAAACACGATAGCAGACCATAAGCCATCCACCAGAGAGCCGGGGTACGCTGAAACCCGGATGTGCGCCCGTGGAGCGCCTTAGGCCGTCCTCACCTGCTCGCCACCCCACCCGGTGGCCGTGGTCGCGGTGATGTCCTTTAGCCGCGAACGTCCGGGCTCGTTATCGCCCCCATGAGCTGCCCGCCGAGCCAACACCTCCAAGATGCGGGAAGCAGGGTGGTACCGCCAAGACCCTTGGTCCCTGCATGCAGGGATTTTTTATTTAAGTGCCGCTTTTGCCTTCATCCGCGCCAAAGACGCTCAAACGATGAGACCCCAAGACAAAAGCGCTAAGGAGCAACAAAATGATTGACCCAACCAGCATACCCGCTTATAGTCCTGAAGAAATCGAGCCTAAATGGCAAGCCCAATGGGAGGCTGACCGGCTTTATCAACCCGACCAGGACCCCAACAAGCCCAAGCATTATGCTTTGACCATGTTTGCCTACCCCTCCGGTGACCTTCACATTGGCCACTGGTATGCCATGACCCCGCCAGACACCCGCGCGCGGTTTTTGCGCATGCGCGGTTATAACGTTTTCTTCCCAATCGGTCATGACGCCTTTGGCCTCCCCGCCGAAAATGCCGCCATCAAACGCAACATCCACCCCAAAGCGTGGACTTATGCCAACATCGAGCGCATGGACAAGCAGTTGCGCATGATGGGCAACAGTTTTGACTGGCGCGCCGAGCTCATCACCGCCGACCCCGAATATTACCGCTGGACGCAGTGGTGGTTTTTGCAGTTCCTGGAAGCCGGTCTGGCTTACCAGCGCATGTCGCCGGTGGATTTTTGCCCTAGCTGCAACACCACCTTGGCACGCGAACAGGTGCAGGGTGAAGATCGCCATTGCGAACGCTGCGAAACACCCGTTTTCCGCAAAGACCTCAAGCAGTGGTTCTTTAAGACCACGGCTTATGCCGAAGAGTTATTAGACTACAGCCAATTGGACTGGCCCGAGCACGTGAAAACCCTGCAGCGCAAGTGGATTGGAAAATCCGAAGGCGCCAACGTCGTCTTCCACACCGAAGCCGGCGACCCCATCGAGGTCTTTACCACCCGCCCCGACACCTTATGGGGTGTGAGTTTCATGGTGCTTTCGCCTGAGCATCCCTTGGTGGCAAAAGTGATCACAGAAGCGCGCCGCGCTGAGGTGGAAGCCTACCAAATCCAGGCCAAGAATCAATCGGACATGCAGCGAGAGTCGACCGACCGCGAAAAAACCGGTGTGTTCACCGGTGGCTATGCCGTCAACCCCGCTTCTGGCGAACATATTCCCATTTGGATTGCAGATTATGTGTTGATGAGTTACGGCAGCGGCGCCATCATGGCCGTGCCCGCCCACGACCAACGCGACTTTGAATTTGCTCAGGCTTTTGGACTACCGATCAAGATCGTCATCCAACCTGAATGTCTCGAGCTCCCGAATGCTGCCGAGATGACAGAATCGATCCAGGCGCATGGTGCGATGATCAACTCCGGTCCCCTGACCGGCACACCGGCTGAAGAAAGTTTTGAAACCGCGCTGGCTTATGTTGAAGAACACGGCATCGGTGAACGCGCGGTGAACTATCGCCTGCACGACTGGCTGGTGAGCCGCCAACGCTATTGGGGCGCGCCGATTCCGGTGATCTATTGCCCCAGCTGTGGCACCGTGCCCGTACCGGAAGACCAGTTGCCGGTACTATTGCCCGACGATGTCGAATGGCTGCCCACCGGCGAGAGCCCCTTAAAATTGCATCCCGATTGGCGTTTTGTGAGCTGCCCCAAGTGTGGCGGCGAAGCCGAGCGCGAAACCGACACCATGGACACCTTTATGTGCTCCTCGTGGTATCACCTGCGCTACCTCAGCCCGCATTACAACGAAGGTCCTTTTGACCCCGAGGCTTTTCGCTACTGGATGCCGGTGGACACTTACACCGGCGGCATCGAGCACGCCACCATGCACCTCATTTACACCCGCTTCTTCCACAAAGCCGCGCGCGATATTGGCGTGGTGACCGGCGATGAGCCCATGTTGCAACTGCGCAATCAGGGCATGGTGCTGGGTGAAGACGGCGAAAAGATGAGCAAGAGCCGTGGTAACGTGATTGCGCCAGACGAGCTGGTGGCACGCTATGGCGCCGACACCGTGCGCGCGTATTTGATTTTCTTCTCGCGCTGGCAGATGGGCGGACCTTGGTCAAGCACCGGCATCGAGGGCAACGCGCGTTGGCTGCGCCGCGTTTGGTATATGTTCCAGGAACCCGCCGAAGAAGGCGCCACCGAACAAACCCTGCGCGCGTTAAGGCGCAAGGCACACCAGACGCTCAAATCGATCACCTGGGACTTTGAAAACTTTGAGTTCAACACCATCGTTTCCAG
>CAZUZM010000041.1:0-13442 GCA_964624615.1 uncultured Anaerolineaceae bacterium | reverse complement strand
TGGATGGAATCATCGGCTATTATGGCTTTATTCCGATTGACCGGGGTACTGTGGATCGTGGCGCCTTGCGCGAAGCCCAATCTGTGCTCGAACAAGGCGCTGTGTTGGGCATTTACCCTGAGGGGGGCACCTGGCGACCTGGCAAGATGCCAGCTCAAATTGGCGTGGCGATGTTAAGCGAACGCGGTAAGGCACCTGTCGTCCCCATTGGCTACAGTGGTTTTAGTGGCTCGACCAAAGCACTCGTTAAATTAAAATACCCCAAGCTCACTATGCGCGTGGGCAAGCCCATTCCGCCCCTGGTTATCGACCCTGAAGGCCCCCCTAAAAAAGAACAAATGCAAGCTTATGCGGATGAGGTCATGCGTCAGGTTTATGCCCTTCTAGACGAAGCTGAACTCAATGTAACCCCTGATCATGAAACCTACCAATTGGTGATAAAGCGGGGAGACGCACTCGGAAACTACCAGGACCTGCCAGATATTGTTGGCTCGGACTCTTTTGTCAGCTTCACGAATACCGTCATCATTCTGGATACGCTCAAAGACAGTTTGCGTTTACCCGCCAAGCCGTTCTACCCTGGCGAAACCTATCAGAAACTCGATGACCTTCTAAGAGCCATTGAAGCAACCTTGGATTATCTCAAGGGGAAACCTAACTTTTTTGTCTATCGCATGGGCCAGGAATTGGGTGGTCAGGTTCCTGATTTCCTCAAAGGGCTACATGCAGTTGCCTTGGCATGTAAAGCGCAAAATCAAACCCTGCTACTAGACGCCCACATTCACGCCCAATACCGCAATGGCGAGGAAAAAGACATCCTCAACAGTTTTACTTTCCGCCCATAATCCTTAACTAAAAGATAAACTAAGCGGACTTTGGTTCGCTTTTTTTGATGTCTTTAACATTCAGCTGCACGTTACGCATGCCCATATAGTCATTAATTTCAATCGTATAAGCGATGTCTACATATTCAGGCATGTCGGTAGCCCAATGTCCTTGACGGAACGCAATCGCTTCGAATTCTTGATGACCATCCCTAACCCTAAACTTGAGATGTGCGCCATTTCCCACGGTGCGCACGGCAACCGCTTGACAGTTATGACTACTAAAAAGTGCATCAGGGTTCTTATGACCGGTTGGTTCCAATTGCGCCACATCATTGAGAATGCCAGGGATATGGTCCGCTCTCAATCGCGCCATATCAATGTCATAATCGATATGCAGAACTGGCATGAGTTCCAAGCCAGCCAAATGTGCACGCGCAACCTCATTGATGCGTTGGATGAAAGCCTCGACATTATCCAGGCTCACCATCAATCCAGCCGCCATGGCGTGACCACCATGCCTGATTAATAAATCATCACATTTTTTGAGCGCTTCATGAATATTAAATTCCTCAATTGAGCGCGCTGAAGCAACAATCTTATCGCCTTCTATATGACCAACAATTGCCGGCTTGTAAAGGGTCTCGACAATTCTTCCCGCGGCAAGTCCCACCAAGCCTTGATTAAAAGTTTCGGATGACACAAAGATAACTTTTTGGTCTTCATCCGCTTCCATGGCTTCTGCCACAGCGGCTTCTTCAATACCGTTCAACAAATCTTTACGTTCTTGGTTTTTATTGTCCAAATCCTGGGCTAACTGTGCCGCCTCAAAGAGGTCTGTCGAGACCAAAAGGTCAAAAGCAGCCGTTGCAGAGTCCATGCGTCCAGCAGCATTCAGGCGCGGCCCAATACCAAAACCCAAGTGCCCCGCATTCAGATGATCCAATTTGATGCCGGCGACCTGGCTCAACGAAAATAAGCCTTGTCGCGGGTGCATTTGCATTAAGGCAATCCCTCGCTTGACCAAAGAACGATTTTCACCCACAAGTTCTGCTACATCCACCACGGTACCAATAGCCACAAAGTCGAGCCACTGGTCGGGGTCAATGTCCGGGTTGGGATAGCGCTGAAGATAGGCTACGACCAACTTCCAAGCGATTCCCACACCGGCTAATTCTTTAAAAGGATAGGGGTCGCCTGGGCGATGAGGATTGATGACCGCCACGGCTTGGGGTAAGACATCAGGCACCTGGTGATGGTCGGTTACGATAACCCGCATGCCCAATTCCGCTGCCCGTGCCACTTCCGCCACGGCACTAACACCGCAGTCAACCGTAATAATCAGATGCATGCCTTCTTCTGCCAACTGCTCCATGGCTTCGATGTTTAAACCATAGCCTTCGTCAAAACGGTTTGGGATGTACACCCTGGCCTTCAGCCCCATTTGAGCCAGAAATTCAAACAAAATGGCTGAAGAAGTCACGCCATCAGCGTCATAATCCCCATAAATCGCAATGTTCTGGCGTGCCACAATCGCTTCATGCAGCGCTTCGACGGCTTTATCCATATCCAGCATTTGGAAAGGGTCAGGGTTGGTCGGTGATTCATTGGAGATATAAGCTTCTGCCGCAGAATTGGTTGAAATGCCCCGATTGTAGAGCAGCTGTCTCAAAAAGGGTGAGACCGAACTCATTTGGCGATTGATATCCTGAGGAATAAGAGGAGAAGTAATCCATCTTTTAGCTAATGTGTGTTTCTGGCGGGGCATTCTATCGTCCTTCTTTTTTCTTTATTCTACCTTTTTCTGATGACTTTTCCACTTTAGGGTTCAATCCAGGAGGTCTATCGCCACAAAACAGCTTTAAATATTGTAAAATAATGGCATGGAAAACACTCAACATCATTATCAAGCCATCGACACCCGGGTTACAGAAAGCGAAGCTGTCCGCCAGGCGCGGTCACTCGGCTTACCCCTGGTTGCCCTCGAATCAACCGTTATCACCCACGGGTTACCCCACGGCATCAACCTCGAGCTGGCGCAAAACATGGAACAAACCGTTATGGATAATGGCGTTACGCCGGCGACAGTTGCGGTGATGGATGGACACATTCGCCTGGGTTTAAGCGCTGACGACCTTTTGGCGTTAGCAAACCATCCCAAGCCACGAAAAATCAGCACGCGTGATTTTGGGATTGCCCTTGCCAATCAACTGACCGGCGGAACCACCGTTGCCGCCACAGCCTATGTCGCCCAGAAACAAGGCATCCGTGTTTTTGCCACGGGTGGCATTGGCGGTGTTCATCGTCAGGCACCTTTTGACATTTCGGCTGACCTGAGCCAACTTGCAAAAACACCCATTTTGGTGGTTTGCGCGGGCATGAAAGCCATCCTCGATCTGCCGGCGACCATGGAATATCTCGAAACCCAAGGCGTCCCAGTCATTGGTTACCAAACCGACGAGCTTCCTGCCTTTTACTCCCGTGGCAGTGGTATTGCCCTCAACCAACGCGCTGATACGCCCCAAGAAGTCGCCCGCATTGCCTATGCGCATTGGGCGTTGGGCTTTCGCCAGGGCCTCATCCTCACAGTCCCCGTCCCAGAAGCAGAAGCCATCGACCGAATGGAAATGGAAGCTTGGATTGCGGAGGCAATCATCGAAGCCCAAGAAGACGGCATCCATGGCAACGCGGTCACGCCCTATCTCTTAGACAAGGTAAGCACACTGAGCCAAGGACGCAGCATGCAAAGCAACATAGCACTGCTACTCAACAACGCGCGCGTCGCCAGCCAGGTAGCGGTGGAACTTAATGGGCTTTTAGGCCAAGAACAGGGTCCTTTTTATTACAGTTAGGTAAAGCTGAAAAACGAAGCCATCAAGGCTTCGGACTGGGCGTTGACGTCGGCCAAGGCGTTGACGTGTTGGTTGGTGTGGGCGTCACGGTAGGCGTATTGGTCGGGGTTGCGGTCTCGGTCGGTGTCACCGTTGGCGTGTTGGTAGGAGGACTGCCCAAAACGGTAAAGCTTGCAGAACGCTCCCAGGTGTGCCCCACAAAGAACAACAGACGATATTCCCCAGGTTTCCAGTCACCTGGGCTCAATTCCAGCTTGGCAACGCCATAACCACCACTGCCACCGCGCCAGCGTCCCGTATTGGCGTGGATGAGTTCTCCGTCCCGATACCAAAGTTCGGTCCATTGCACACCTTCATCCATCATATTGTAGCTATAACAGCCGTAAATCGCCTCCATCGGGTTCTCAAACTCCTTGGCAGGGTCGATCGGTTGTAAGCCCTTATCGACCTCTCGCGCAAAGACAATACCACTCAACATGTAATCATTGCCAGGAGTCGTAATGGCGTCAAATTGGGTTGCAATCGGCTCGGGCACGGACGGCGTATTGGTTACCGAAGGCGTGTTCGTCAAGGTCGGCGTTAGGGTAATAGTGGGTGTGAGCGTGATGGTCGGTGTGAGGGTTATCGTTGGCGTCAGCGAAGGCGTCAAACTCGGTGGAAAGTACCTATACATGATGCCTTCACCAAACCTAAAATTAAGAAAGGCAAAACCAAAGAGCGCTAAAGCCCCCAGAATCAAGCGAATACCTAATTCCATCTGATCGCGGCGTTTGGTAAAAAAGGAAATTTTACGGCCTTCGACAATCGTTTTTCGCGCGCGGCTAGCCATAACAATACCCGCCACAAAAGCGATTAAACTGAGGGTCAAGATGGTAGAACGAATGTCGATGTTCATAGATTGATTATAGCATTTTAGCTTTTATATGATTATTTCTACAGAGCTTGAACAGAAAAACCACGCTGCGCAGTATTAGCCAAGATCGGCTTTGGTTGCTTTCTTGCCACGCCAGCGCATGAGGTCCAGAACACGTGGCAAAAGGCCGGTGTAAAGCTTGTAAAGCAAAGGTCGACTTGGGCAATCCCAGGCACCAATATGTCGCGCGGTGGTCCCATTAAAACCGTCTTTGAAACGGTAAACACCCCACATCGAATCGCTCTCGTCAAACACATCCGGTGCGCCCCACATATCATAGCAGGTATAGCCCAGAGCCTTAGAAAGGCGCATTGCTTCCCATTGCAGCAGGTAATTTGGCATCAATTCCCGATACTTATCGGTGGACATGCCGTACATATAAATCGACACTTGATTGAAATGCAACAGGAAGAGCCCGGCAACCGCTTCACCCTCGACTTCAGCGATGAGTGCGTGGCACATACCGGCTTTCATAAAGCTTTCCCATAACTCAAGGTAATAATCGGCGCCACGGATGGCGAAATCATCGCGTACTGCCGTATGGGCATACATTTTATAAAGCATCGGCAAGTCATCAAACGTTGCTTGCCGCACGGTCACGCCACGTCTTGTAGCTAAGCGAATGTTATAGCGCGTTTTCTGCTTCATCACCGCCAAAATCGCATCCTCGTCAGGCGTGAGATCGATAAAAACGGTGTTACGAAATTGAATTTGGTCCTGCGAGAACAGCCATCCCCTGTTTTTCAGGTCTTCCAGCACTTTTTCTCCAGACAAGTGCGGCATTTCAGTTTCCTTGCCAGGTAAACCAGTCCCTAATAGGATTTCAGGGTCAATCTTTAAAAAGATAGCCTTTTGCGCTTTTGCAAAGGCTTGCAGGTCGTTCAAAACCCGGTGAACCAAGTCTGGTTTTTGCCAGTCGAGCGTTGGCCCTTTGGGACAATACAGCACTTTTAAGTTCAAAGGACCGATCCTAAGATGCCGGCATAAAATCATCGCACAAGCGACTGTTTGCTCTTTTTCATCCAGCCAGATAAAAGATTCGGGCACCCAACCGTTGCGGATTTTTGAAGTTCCCCACTCCCAGGTTTGTAAAATATGGCCGTTTGGGAATTTCCGTAGCAAGGTGTTCCAATCGCTCGGGTTGCCTTTAAAGGCTTGCATTTTCGCCGCCTCCGCGTCGTTTTTTAAGCCACAAATAGGCTTTGTACAAAAGAGGATTAAAGACTTTTACATAAGCAGGTGCAGATCGAATGACCTCACCACCAAAGCCACGTTTAAAACGGTAGACGCCCCAAAGCCCATCCGATCGCTCGGCAAATTGAGCCTCGAGCATCTCCTCGCTGGCGTCAGGAATACCCCATAGGTCATACAAAGTTGCTCCATGGGTTTTGGCATACCGCATTGCTTCCCACTGCAGCAAGTAAGTGGGCATCAGATTACGCATTTCGTCGTTCGAAGCACCATAAAAATACCAAGCCCTCTCACCATGCAGGAAAAGCATGAGATAGGCTAAGGACTTGTCTTCATAAGACGCACGCAGAAGGGCGCATTCGCCTTTCGGCTCAAATAGATCAAAAGCGTTTTTGTAATATGAAAAAGCATGTACAGCAAAGCCATCCCGTGAACTTGTAATGACCGTTTGCTTGTAAAAATCTTCCAGGTCTTGGCTCAAATAAACCTTAACACCTTTGCGTTCTGCCAGGCGAATGTTATAGCGTGTTTTTTGCTTCATGTTCGCCAAGATAGCTTCTTCATCCGGCTGAAGGTCAACAAAAATAGTTCCGCGCGGTTGAATGGTGTTGGGGTCCTTGGTAAAGCCGGGAAACAAAGCATCCAATTGGGCTTCGTCATAAGGCATATTGATATCCGGTTCGATTTGCAGGAACACCGCTTTGCGTTGGTGGCAAGCCGCTTCGATTTGAGGCAGCAAAGTTGCCCAATCATCGCCCAATGCCATCTTAGGGACATAAGCCACAGAAAAACCAAGCGCTATTCTCTTAAAAAGCACTAGCACAGAACTTTGAGGCCCGTTCAGACGCACTGGCTCCCAGCCATACAAACCTTTAAAAGCACCCCAACTATCCGTTTGTAAAAGATGCGGACTGGAAGATACAGAAGGAAGCTTCATGACCTAGCGGCCCTTAAAACCTAAAACTGAGCCAACCGTGCGCAAAAGAATGGTGAGGTCCATCCAGATACTGGCGTGAGAAATGTAATACAGGTCATATTCTAATTTAATCGAAGTTTCCTCGACTGTTTCAGCATAGCCTTGATGTATCTGTGCCCAGCCGGTAATCCCTGGCTTGACCAACAAGCGCGTTCGGTAAAATGGGACACCACTTTGAAAGACTCGAACCAACTCACTACGTTCTGGTCTGGGGCCCACAAAACTCATCTCACCTTTAAGGACATTGATAATTTGAGGCAACTCGTCCAAATGGGTCTTGCGCAGAATGCGACCAAAACGAGTCACACGCGGATCGACTTCGGCGGTCACGAGACCTGCTTGTGCGAACTCTGCACTCTTGCGCATGGTCACGAATTTATAAATGGTATAGGGTTTTCCACCTCTACCCAAGCGTTCTTGCTTGAAGATAATCGGAAACCCACCGTCGAAAGCCAAACCAATGGCAATTAAAGGGAAAATGGCAATAAGGCCCACCAGGCCAATCAATGCCAAGAAAACATCTAACAAACGCTTAAAGATGCGGTAAAACCCGCTGGTCGGTTTACGGTCCAGAAAAGAACGCACTACCCAATCAGGCTGCAAAAGATCAATAGGCACCCTGCCTGTAATTGCTTCAAAGGTGTCCTGCATTGTCATTAACTCAAGCCCAGCCTCTTGAGCTTCCAAAACTTCAGCAAACATACCAGGGTTCATTTCTTTGGAAATCGCTAGAATCAAATCGCTGATACCCAATTGTTCCACAACCGATTCCATCGTCTGGTAGTTTCCAAGAACCGGAATGCCATTAATACGTGTGTTTAGTTTTAGGGGATCATCATCAATAAAACCAACCAAATTAAAGGGCATTGGGTCTGCTTTAATAATCTCACCGCTTAGCTCAGTACCTGCTTTTCCCGCGCCAATAATAAGCACACGTTTCTGCTGGCTCACCGCCTTGAATAAGCGAATGAAAATTAAGCGCCAAATGACGGTCAAAATCGAGGTAATAACTATAAAAGCAGCAACACCAACACGCGGTAGTGATCGTGGTGGAACTAAGAAATAGACAATCAAATAAGCGATTGAAGCCACGATCAAGGCAATAACCACGCCCTTTAAAGTCGACTTAAACTTGCCCGCTTTCCCTAAATCATAGGTGTCAACGAGTAAAATCATCCAAATGAGTGGCAAGATATAAAACCAGGTATCGACCCGTGTTCTAAAAAACTCAGCTGTAAAATCCAATGAGTCTGCCTGAGCCCAAACAAAAAGAGCCAGAAACAAAGCAACGGTTCCCGCTAAGAGGTCACCTAAAATGAGGATAAAACGTTGCTCGGAGTTTTGAAGTCTAAAACGCTCATAATGACTGTTATTTTTTCTCGCTGTCATGCGCAACTTCCTTCTTTTTTCTTTTTTTTGAGAACAAACCGACCAAAAAGCCAGCGCCCCAACTAAAATGCATCGTAGCAATCGCTAGTGGCACACCAATCAGCAAGGCGGGTTGCCTTTCCTTTACAGCAAAACGATATCCGACCAAGAGTAATACCAGGCAATAAACTGCCACAATCGCTAACAGCCCAAGACGCGCCAACTTCGAAAAAGCACCCAGGATGGCTAGAACCAACAAGCCGAGAACGAATGTAGGAGGTAGAAACTGTCGCCAGCGGATGGTCCTCGGATAACGCTTGAGCATCTGTACTTTCCAAAAACCATAGGTCCAATATTGCTTTGCCAAACGGCTCAGGTTGGGGCGTGCAAAGTATTGACACCTTATGTTCGGGTCAAACCAAATGCGTCCACCTGCTTCGCGAATCCGTGTATTAAATTCATAGTCTTCATTCGCAATGAGTGTTTCGTCAAACAGACCAATCTGATCGAGTGTCTTGCGATAAAAAGCACCATAAGGAACAGTATCCACAATCGCAGCTTGATCACTGTGCCGATATTGCGCGTCACCCACCCCAATCGGATGGCCTGCCGCAAGGGCAATCGATTTTGCAATCCAGCTGTCGTTTGATGGCATGATGTCCCACCGACCGCCCACGTTCTCACCCTTACCAGCCTCAAGTGCTTCAACACACAGGGCGACATAATCTTGTTGGGGAATGGAATGCGCATCCATGCGCACGATGATTTCGCCACTCGAAGCGAGCATGGCAACATTGACCCCAGCCGGTATGATGCGCTTGGGGTTATTCACCCATTTCAGTTTAAGGTGAGGGTGTGCTGCCTGGTAATCGTCAATCACCTGGTGGGTTCCATCCGTGGAACCACCATCCGCGATGACAATTTCCATCAGGTCCTGTGGATAACTTTGGTTTGCAAGCGCGTCAAGCACTTCTCGAATGGTTTTTTCTTCATTCAAGCACGGAATGACGACAGATACTGTTTTTTGCATAAATCCTTTAAAGAGACCTCAAAGGGCCTCGTTGTTATTGTGGTATAGCTCGCTATTCGTGGTGAGGCATGTGCACGATGGCTTCGATTTCAACCAAGCCACCTTTGGGCAACGCCGAGACCTGAACAGCAGAGCGGGCAGGTGGGTTAGCCGTAAAGTATTCCGCATAAATGGCGTTTACTTTAGCGAAATCACCCATATCCATCAAAAAGACGGTTGTCTTGAGCACATTATCCAGGCTGGAACCAGCGCTTTCCAGAATAGCACGCAGGTTTTTAAGTGCCTGATGCGTTTGCGCTTCAACGCCACCTTCAACCAAAACTGCTGTCTTTGGGTCAAAACCCAGTTGACCGGAAATGAAGGCAATATGACCCATTTTGACGCCTACAGAATAGGGTCCGATAGCGGGTGGTACCTGGTCACAGGTGATAATTTCTTTTTTGCAACATTGTTTCATCTTATTCAAGCCTCGTTTGATTTTTGTTTAACGTGATTATAACATTGCATGGACGTCCATGCTTTTTTTCTCACTAAAAGGCACCTTCTTCAGGCAAGATGACGTTCTAGGCTTGCCAGTCGCCAATGCCTTTCCAGGCATGATCCAAATGTTCAGCCATAACTTCACCAAGTTGGCGTTTAACTGTCTTACGGGCTGATTCCATCAGTGCCAACCCACCCATGGCGTTTATTGCCTCGCCAATTTGACGGGCTTCTTTGTGGTGACATTGGCCATTAAAAGGTCCTCCCGGGATCATGGACAGAAAATCATCTGTTTTGCCAATATGCACCAATTGATTGAGTTTTTCTGTCACCTCAGCTTTTTGTTGAGAAGACAATTTGCGGATAACGGGGTCACCAAACAATCTGCTAAAAAATGTCATTTCAAAGCCTTTTTCTTTTATTATACTTGCTCATCAGTCAATCCCAAGACAATCCAAAGGTCTTTACTCGACTTCCGGCAATTCTTTCCAGTCCATTCGTGCAGTGTCAAAAATTATTTCCAGCATCTCAACCCGCTCTTCCGGGGTTGCCCAGGTTGCTTTGACCCGGTCCAAAAAGCGGATAGTCAGTAATTCTGTGGAAATATGGCGTCCTTGATAAAAAACATGGCGGTCGATAAATCCCCAATCGGTGAATTCAGCAACGCCTTTCTGATCAAAAAAGAGGTTTCCCAAACCATAATGCGCAAAGCCTTGGTTGAGAAATTCAGCATAATGGGGTTGGTGAGACTGACTGCCACTGGCAATCACCGCACCGGCTTCCAAAACAATGCCAAAATCGCGCAACATCTGGGCGTTAGGCGGCCAGGCATAGCGTTCTTCATGTTGGAAAGTGACAATGGGTAAATAGCCTTCATTTTTAAGTTGTCGGGTCGTTTCCGCCATATAGTCCATATCGCAATGATACGCCCCCGTACTGGTTTCACTGGCTTGGGCAAAATTGGGCGACTTGGCGTTACACCCTAAAAATGCAATTTTGTTACCGTTGACCTCCAGCTTGATGGGTGCTCGGGCTTCAAAGATGTCGCGTCCTCCGCCATAGTATGGCCAACCTTCCTGGTCATACAAACCCAATGTAAACAACATGCCTTTGGAGCCGTAATCCTGAAAATGGTCGCCGGTCAATTCCACAACGTCGGTGCCAATGTGCCTGAGCAGTTCCATATAAGAGGCAGGCGAACACAAGGTCAGATAACCACCCACGCTTTGCTTAGGGCAGTTTTCTGCAAAGGGCACCTCGTTACTGATGTGCAGAATATCGGCTTCACGCAAAACATCGGCCAGGTCTTCCCCAGGAACGAGAATGCCCCTTTCGTCCATACCCGCCGCTGTGCCTCGTGCCAGTGCCGTTACTCCGGTGAGGATAACGGTTGTAAGCTTTTCAGAGTGATAGTTACTGAAAGGTCCCGCAAGTTTCCAACTATCAAAGTATTTAATCGCTCGCTCGAGTTGCTCTGCGTCCTCATCATAAGCAGATAACGGAATGGTCAATGGATAAGTTTCAGGATTAAACGACTTGTGAATGGGAGATTGACCATCCAGGGCAATCACTTTCCAACGCGGCTCGAGTTCCTCAAAAGCAACAATCACCCAGGTTTTTTCAGCCGTCCACGCTTCTTTTAAGAACGCTTCATGAATACTTTTGTATTCCTCAATGCTTAGGATGACACCTTGATCATGAACCTTCACCTGACCAATCGGTTCACCCCACAGCCAAGTGAGCGCGTTATATGCATAGGGAAACAAGATCAAACGCTCGAAGGCATCTCCATTCCCAGTCTGCCAAAACATTTGCAAGTCTGCTGTTTCCATCTCATCCTGAACCGTTGGAAAAGGCGCAACCAGTGCCAGAACCATTTCACCTACCGGGTTGGCATCACCTGCTTTTACGGTTGTGCAAGGTGTAGCCATATTGGGAACCGGCTCTCGATTCATGGTCGCCAACATACTGCTGTGCAGGTGTGGCGACAGGTGGGCACTATCAGGAACACAAACACGGATTTCACCAATAAAACCATCAGGCGTTGGCTCCGGTGTTGTTGTAACAGTGACTTGATCAGATGTGGCTTCAGGCTGCATGTTGCCAAGGTGTTCGCCTTGCACTGTTGCCGTTTTATTGACCTCAAAAGCTGTTTCCGTAGGAATACCAATAGAGCTTGGTTTACAAGCAAAAAGATTCGAACTCAAAATAATCATGAGAATGAGGACAGTCAAAAATTTTGTTACATTTTTTTTGGTGGCGGAGTGTTTCATTTCGTAGATTATACGCCAATTCTTCGCATGGCTTTTTGTCTTGCATGATATGATTAAGATGCTGCTTGTCGCATAAGTCTAAAACGCATCACGGAGGAAACCATGACAATTCACAAACCCGAACCACCTATCGAATGGCTGGTAAATGACCTGGCTCTTTCCAACCCTCAATCCAAGTTGGCTATGGAGCTCTTTCCTCCTGGACTGGGGCAGCACATCCGCCGTCTGCATAGTGACATCCCCGGCTACCGCATGAGCCCGCTCAAAGGCTTGCCTCACCTGGCCAACCGCTTGGGATTGGGTGGCATTTGGGTCAAGGATGAATCCGAACGCCTTACCCTCAACTCTTTCAAAGTGCTTGGCGGTTCCTACGCCATATACAAGCGCCTTTTGCAACGCGCCGGCATGGATGAAGAGCAAATCTCACTGCGTGACGTGCTTAGCCTCACGGGTAGCATTCGCGAAAAACTGGGCCATCCGGTTTTCTGTACCGCCACCGACGGCAATCACGGCCGGGGTGTGGCTTGGGCAGCCAACAAAATGGGTTTTCGTGCCGTTATTTACGTGCACAAACTGACCACAAAAGACCGCATTGAAGCCATTGAACGCGAAGGCGGTGAGGTGCGCGTGGTCGACGGCAATTACGACGACGCCGTGCGCCAAGCCAATCATGACGCCATTGCCAACGGTTGGGATGTGATTTCAGACACCTCATGGGAAGGCTACGAAGACGTGCCCAAGTGGATTATGCAAGGCTACGCCACCATGTTGGTCGAGTCCCAAGAGCAATTTGCCGCCATGGGCATCATGCGCCCCAGCCACCTCTTTGTGCAAGCCGGCGTGGGTTCACTGGCTGCTGCGGCTATTGGCTATTACAACCAACTTTTTGAGGACAACGTGCCTCTTTCCATGGTTGTCGAACCCACCAACGCCGCCTGCCTGTATGAATCTTTACGCATCGGCGACGGCAAACCGCACAGCATCCAGGGCGACCTCAATACCATTATGGCCGGCCTGGCTTGTGGCGATCCCAATCCCATCGCCTGGGAAACGCTGTATAACTGTGCGGACTATTTCGCCAAATGTCCTGACTATGTGGCAGCCAAAGGCATGCGTGTTTACGCCGTTCCATTGAGTGACGACCCCTTCATCGTTTCCGGCGAATCTGGCGCGGTGACGCTTGGCGCACTGATGTACATCATGGAACATGACAGTTGCTACCCCTTACGCAAAGCGCTTGGTCTTGGCCGCGACTCTCAGGTAATGCTTATTAACAGTGAAGGCAACACCTCACCCGACGAATTCCGCAGTGTGGTTTGGGAAGGCGGCGAGCCGGTTCCAGAGGAATACAAGACCTTTAGGGTCGAAACCGCGATGTAAAAGACGTCTGACGTGACGCACCTATCCAAATATTCAAACGTGGTCCCCTGACCACGTTTTTTTCTATTCAGTGGCAACCAACCGATACCGAACCATGCCAAATAAATATCCTCCGGCTTAGCCGGAGGTTTTTCTTTTTCGCCCATAGGGCGGCT
>CAZUZM010000040.1:0-13737 GCA_964624615.1 uncultured Anaerolineaceae bacterium | reverse complement strand
TCTTCAACCGCTTGGACGTAATTGCTAGCTTGCAAAAGGCTTTGATGTGTACCGGCATCCAGCCAGGCGATGCCTCGACCCAGTACTTTGACTTGCAAGTTGCCTTCGGCTAAATAGCGTTTGTTGATGTCGGTAATTTCAATTTCGCCACGTGGAGAGGGTTCAAGTTCTTTTGCGTATTGCACCACGTTTTTATCATAAAAGTAGATGCCAGGGACGGCATAGTTAGAGCGTGGTTTGGCTGGTTTTTCTTCAAGGCTAAGGGCTTTGAAGTCTTCATCAAACTCGACCACACCATAACGCTCGGGATCACTAACGGGATAGGCGAATACAACTGCACCTTTTTTAAGGGCTGCAGCGCTACGCAAAATGTCAGGCATGCCATGACCAAAGAAGATGTTATCACCCAAAATTAAACAGGCTTGATCGTCACCGATAAATTCTTCGCCAACGATGAAAGCGTCTGCCAACCCGCGCGGTTCGGTCTGAATAGTGTATTCGAAACGTAAGCCCCACTGTGAGCCATCCTTGAGCAGGCGTTTGAAAAGGAACTGTTCTTCCGGCGTTGTGATGATCAAAATTTCTTTGATACCTGCAAGCATCAGCATTGAAAGTGGGTAATAGATCATCGGTTTGTCATAAACTGGCAGCAATTGCTTGCTGACAGGGATGGTTAAGGGGTATAGGCGGGTTCCTTTTCCGCCGGCGAGGATAATACCTTTCATGTTGGTCCTTTCTATGCCTTTCTGGTTTCTTAAGCTTTTCGCTCTTCGTAATTTTTCTTTAACCAGGTGTCGTAATCGGAGTGGTCAACAATGGCTGCCAGCCACTCGGGGTTGGCCAAATACCACCTGATGGTGTCTTCCAAACCTTTGCGCAGGTCATGGGTCGGCGCCCAGCCCAGTTCTTTGTTGATTTTCTCAATGGTAATGTCATAGCGTCGGTCGTGCCCAGGTCGGTCAGTCACGTATGTGATTAATTGCTCATGAGGCGTAAACTCAGACTCAGGTAAAAGTTCGTCTAGAATGGCGCACAAGGTTTTGACAATTTCGATATTGGGTGGTTGGTTGTCACCACCAATACAATAGGTTTCGCCTTGGCGACCTTGAGTTGCCACTTTCCAAATGCCTTCACAATGGTCGTCCACATAGAGCCAGTCTCGGATTTGCATCCCATCACCGTAAATGGGTAAGGGCTTGCCGTTAACCGCGTTGAGAATCATCAGCGGGATGAGTTTCTCAGGGAATTGGCGTGGACCGTAGTTGTTGGTGCAGTTGCTGATGCTAATGGGGAGACCATAGGTTTCAGCATAAGCCCGCACGAAGTGGTCGCTGGATGCCTTGGAGGCTGCATAAGGTGAGCGAGGTGCGTAAGGCGTGTCTTCCTGGAAGGGAGGATCTTCAGGCGCGAGCGTGCCAAAGACTTCATCGGTACTCACATGATGGAAACGACACTTTTCCACAGGTGCAGTTTTATCCACCAGCCAAGCGCGGCGGGCGCCTTCAAGCAATACGAAGGTACCAACCACGTTGGTGTCCACGAAGACGCCAGGGTTGAGAATGGAGCGATCCACATGAGACTCGGCGGCAAAATGAATCACCGTGTCAATTTTATGTTCGGCGAAGATTTGGTCTACCAACGCGCGGTCTGTAATGCTTCCTTTGATGAAAATGTGGCGTTCTGGCGCAGGTAAGTCTTTCAGGTTCTCTAAACTTCCAGCGTAGGTCAGCGCGTCTAAATTGACGATAAAAACATCATTGTGATGTTTTAAGAGGTAATGGATAAAGTTGGAGCCGATAAACCCAGCTCCACCGGTAACGAGTACTTTTTTCATTTCTTCTCCTCACAAGGTGGTTTAGCCGACCATCCGATCGGATAGATTTCTGCGTTTTCTAAGGTTGGGGCTTTGGTGTCTTTTTCAGATAGAGTCGGTGGTTTGCCATTGACCAAAGGCCAGGTGATGTTGATGGTGGGGTCATCCCAGCGCAGGCTACGGTCCCATTCTGGTGCGTAATAGTCGGTGGCTTTATAAAGCACTTCTGCCCATTCACTGATGACGTAAAGCCCATGGGCAAAACCTGGCGGGATCCAAAGTTGATGACGGTTTTCAGCGCTCAGATGCGCGCCGACCCACTTACCAAACGTTGGGGAACCTTGGCGGATGTCCACTGCGACATCAAAAATTTCGCCAACAGCGGCACGAACTAATTTGCCCTGAGATTGTTGCAGTTGGTAATGCAAGCCGCGCAAAATGCCTTGGCTTGAGCCAGAGTGATTATCCTGGACGAAATTAAAAGATCCAATGTGAAGGCGAAAATCATTTTCACGAAAAGTTTCGAGAAAAAAGCCACGATGGTCGCCAAAGATTTTCGGTACGAGGAGCACAACTTCAGGGATGGCTTGGGGAATATAGTCCATTTAAGCGATACCTTCTCTGTATTTTGTGATAACCTCATTTGCTGTTCCAAGGGCACAGAGCTTCCCATGATCCAGCCAAGCAGCGCGATTACACATGCCTGAAATGTGGTTGAGGTTATGCGAAACCATCAATACCGTTGCACCATTTTCACGGAATCCTGCGATACGGTCTCTGCATTTTTTTTGAAAGGCTTCATCGCCGACGCTGAGAATTTCGTCTACAATCAGAATTTCTGGCTGGTGTGCCGTTGCGACGGCAAAACCAAGCCGGGCATACATGCCTGACGAGTAGGTTCGAATGGGAGCATCAATGAATGGCGCCAATTCAGAAAATGCAACCACTTCATCAAAAACGTTTGCCATTTCTTCATGGCTATACCCCAGCAAAGCGCCATTCAGGAAAATATTTTCGCGTCCACTAAGCTCTGGGTGAAATCCAGCGCCTAATTCCAAAAGAGGGGCGATTTTGCCATAGATGCGCACCCGACCTTCGGTGGGGCGTAAAACCTTTGAGATTACTTTGAGTAACGTGCTTTTTCCCGCACCGTTATCCCCAACAATACCAAAAACCTCGCCGCGATTAACACTCAGGCTAAGGTCATGAACCGCCCAAAAGTCACGATGTCGCAAACGGCGTTGCAAGAAACGAATAGCGTATTCTTTGAGTGTCCTAATTCGTTCGCTGGGCAAGCGGTAGCGTACCGATACATTTTCTAAATGAATAATCGGTGTGTCAATTTGGCTTGAGGCGTTAGATTCGATAGGCATATTCGTCCGATTTCGAAGTAAAAATGAGCCAACCAACAACAAGCATAATGATGGAAATGGCTGAAGCGATTCCAAAGTCTTGAAGGGAAGGCAAGGCTTGATTTATGATCGGTGCGCGGAATACTCGCAAAAGCCAATACATGGGATTAAGCCGGTAGATGACATGAAACCTCTCAGGGATAATTGTTTCAGGATAAATGATAGGGGTCATGTACATCCAGGCGGTAAGTAAAATTTGATACATTTCCATCACATCCGGGAAAAAAGCTGCCATGGATGAAATCATTAGTCCGAATCCCAACGTAAAAAAGGTCATCAAGAGTATAGCGACTGGTAAGAACAATAAAGCCCAACTGAAGGCTGCTTTGCTGATGAGCATGACGATTACCAAGGGAACCAGCGCAATAACGGTGTTGACAAGCGCAGTACCAATGGCCGAAACAGCAAAAATCGTCCGGGGCACAAAAATGCGTTGGAGAAGGTTCCCTCCCCAAACCAAACCGCTCATCGATGCGTTGGTGCCCTGGGCAAAGAAGTTCCACATGACCAAGCCGCTTAAGATATAGACTGGAAAGGGTACGTTCGGTAAACTGGCTCTGAAAATATTGGAAAAAACGAAGGTCATCACTAACATGGTACCCAAGGGATTGAGCATGGTCCACGCAACACCAAGGAAGGAGCGTTTGTACCTGGTAAGGATATCTCGCCGGACAAGTTGCGCCAAAAGATGGCGATAATTACCAATTTCGCGTAACTCTGCCAAGGCAGGTGAAACGCGCTTGGAAGAGTCATATTGTAGTTTCATTTTTTCTGAAAGCATTTCCGTTTTCACAACTAGTAATTTTACCATAGGAAAGGGTGTCCTGACCTTTGGAACATGGGACTGACCTGGTTGTAAGCGCTAGGAATAAGCAAGCGACCTAAGAGTATGTACTATAATTGAGCTATGCATAATGATGATAAAGTGCCACGATTTTCGATTCTTATCTTGCATTGGAATAGCGAACAACACCTTCCGCGTTGTCTGAATGCTTTAGAAGCCCAAAGTTATAAAAACTTTGATGTCTTGCTTTTGGATAATGGCAATGCGTTGCCTTTAAGTCCTGATTTTCCAGCAAGCTATCCAGGAATACGAATGAAGGTTTTGCGTTCGGAAAAAAACCTGGGCTTTGCCGCTGGGAATAACCTTTTGGCGAAGGAAGCTATTGGGAAGTATATTGTTCTCCTCAACGCGGATGCCTTTCCAGAACCTGAATGGCTGGAAGTTTTAGACGAAGCAACTTTAACGAATCCGAGTTGTTTTCTTGGCTCCCGTTTAATCAAGGCCAATGAGCCGGAAAAGTTGGATGGCGAATGGCATATCTACCACGCCAGTGGCTTGGCTTGGCGTCATCATCATAATCAGTCAATAGACTTGGCGACTAACGAAGTAAAAGAAGTCTTTGGCGCTTGCGCAGCGGCATCGGCTTACCCGCGAGAAGCGTTCGAAGCGGTGGGTGGTTTCGATGAGGATTTCTTTGCCTACATGGAAGATATCGATCTGGATTTCCGCCTCCAGCTTCAAGGATACAGCTGTTTATATCTGCCCCAAGCGGTGGTCCATCATGTCGGCTCTGCAAGTAGCGCGCCCCGCAGCGATTTTGCTGTGTATCATGGCCATCGCAATATGCCATGGGTATTTCTTAAGAACATGCCTGGGGCGCTCCTGTGGCTTTTGCTGCCCCTCCACATTTTGGTTAATCTTGCTTATTTGATCCTTGCACCACTGATAGGCAAAGGTAAAGTGATGCTAAAAGCGAAGTGGGATTCTCTGAAGGGTGCAGGTGAAATCCTAAAAAAGCGGCAAAAGATTCAAAAAGCTCGAAAAATTAAAATTATCCAAATTGCACGATTAATTAACTGGAATCCTTTCGCACCACTTGTTAAACGTAAATTCTAACGATACGCTTACTGGTAGAGGGGTGGCTCAATCTGGTAGAATCTCATTGTTGAAAGGATGCATTATGGCAAAAGATATTTTATCCGCAAGGGCTGATTTTCCTATCCTGGGCACGATGGTCAATGACCGTCCCTTAGTTTATCTTGACAATGCTGCTACAACCCAAAAACCGCAAGTGGTGATTGATACGCTCACGGACTATTACACTCGCTATAACGCCAATATTCATCGGGGAAATTACAGCATTGCCATCGAGGCGACCAATGCCTACGAATTTGCGCGGGCAAAAGTGGCTAGCTTCATCAACGCCAAGCACACCCACGAAGTCATTTTTACCCGTGGAACGACCGAGTCGATTAACCTTGTGGCGTACTCTTTCGGCGCGGGTTTCGTGAAAGCCGGCGATGAGATCATCGTTAGCCAACTGGAGCATCACAGCAATTATGTACCCTGGAAGCTAATGTGCGAGCGTCAAGGCGCACAGTTTCGGGTTTTGCCTTTTGATGAAAACGGTGACCTCGACTTGGATGTTTATAAAAGCATGCTCAATGAGCGTACACGCTTGGTAGCCGTCAACCATATTTCGAACTCTCTCGGGACTATCAATCCGGTCAAAGAGATGATCAGACTTGCCCATGAGGTCGGTGCAGTGGTTTTGGTGGATGGTGCGCAGTCAGTGCAGCACATCGGGCATGACGTTCAGGACTTGGATGCTGATTTCTATGCTTTTTCGGGTCATAAGATTTATGCACCCATGGGTATTGGCGTCCTATATGGTAAAGAAAAACTTTTGGAAGCCATGCCACCTTTCCTTTCAGGTGGTGAGATGATTGATGTTGTTACACCTGAAAAAATTACCTGGAATGTGTTACCTTATAAGTTTGAAGCAGGAACGCCTTACGTGCCGGGTCCCATTGGACTGGCGGCCGCGCTGGACTATTTAAAAGCCTTTGATGAAGCGGAACTGCATGCGCATGAGGATGCGCTTTTAGCCTATGGTATGAAACGGCTCCAGGAAATACCAGGCTTGAAGCTTTATGGCAACCCCAAACAGCGCAGCAGCATTTTGCCCTTTAATATCGAGGGTGTGCAACATTATGACCTTGGCATCCTGCTTGATGCACGCGGTATTGCGGTGCGCACTGGGCAACATTGCACCCAACCGATTATGGACGCCTTGGGCGTTGCTGGCACTGTGCGCGCTTCCCTGGCACTCTACAGCACCAAGGAAGATATTGACGCTTTGGTTGAGGGTATACTTCGGGTACTAAAGATTTTGAGGCGATAGATGACTGCGAACGAACAAATGAAGCAACTCTTGGAAGATTTTGACCTGCTTGAAAACTGGGAAGAGAAGTTCGATTTCCTGATCGAGTTGGGCATGGCCTTGCCGGAGATGCCTTCAGAACTCAAAACCGATACCAACTTGGTCAAGGGATGTCAAAGCAGTGTCTGGTTTGACATCCGGTGTGAAGCAGGAAAAATCTTTTTTGATGCGGATAGCGATTCATTGATTGTCAAAGGTATCGTCTCGATCGTCAACACGCTTTATAATGGCCAATCTGCCGAGGATGTGCTTCAGGCTAATCTGAGTTTTTTTGAAGCCACCGGTTTGTGGAAGCACCTTTCATCCCAGCGAGGCAATGGCTTGTTGTCAATGATAGCGCATCTCAAAAAAGCGGCTACGGATTGTTTGGCTAAAGCGTAACGCTTAAATTTATCCACGTGAAAATCAGTTTATAATAAGCCTATGCAAACGCGAAGAAGTCTCATTTTACTAGCCTCTTTGGGGCTCATCTTTGGAGCCTTTCTTTGGCAAGGTCTCCGTTCGGTAAGTGGCGCTCAACTTGATAAGCCAATGCTGCAAATCATGACCTCTACCCCCAATCTTGACGGCACAATTTACCATATTCCCAAAGAGGGTGACACACTTTGGAGTATTTCGGAAGCTTATGGTGTTCCGATCCGGGAAATTAACATCCTGAACGGTAACAGTCCTGAGGCGAATGAAATTTATATAGGGCAACCCATTCTTATTAAACGCGGTGAACCAGCCACAGCAACTGCCGTCATTTCGCCAACACCAGAGCAAGTTACGCCTTCGCCAACAGTTTACAAACCTTCGCGCACACCCATTCCCAGTGCCACCCCGATGCCCAGTCCTACTGCCACTCAACCGCCAAGCACCGTGCAGCGGGTATTTGGCAATAGCCAGCTGGTGGGTTGGACCATAACCGGTGTAAGCTTACTTGGCATCCTTTTGGTTGTCTTTTTCGGTTTTTTGCATAAACCCCAAAATTAATATCAGATAATAGAGAGCTGCTTATGGAAAAAACTCCGAAAGTAAATGCTATTGCGTTTGATTTTATTGGTGTGTTGTTGGATTTTAAGCCCTTTGATCATACGGAACTACAGTGGGCCATTCGACAATACTTTGGCCACTTTATCACTGATGAAGCGCATCTTGAGTTCTATGAAAAGCACCTCAATATGCCACGTGAAGCCATCATCGAAGAGATTCGCACCATCTGTAATCAGGCATACCTCATCCGTGAGCCCGACATCCTTGAAAAAATACCCCCATTTAAGTTTGCTGCCGCGACCAATCACCTATCCTATATGATGGACTGGTTTAAGAGCCAGGAGATGTCCAAAAAATTTCAGGTCCTGCTAGCATCAGGGTCTTTAGGTTTAGCAAAACCAGACCCACGCTATTTTTTGACCTTATGTGACGCGCTTGATGAACAACCGGAGCATGTATTGTTCGTGGATGATACGTATGGGCATATAGCAAGTGCGAAAGCTTGTGGCTTGCAGGGCTTGCATTTTATCCCCGGCAGGACGCTTTCTGAGGAAGTGAACCGCTATTTGGAAACACATGGCGCTTAACATTCACCTCAAAGAACTGGATAAGAGCTGGAAGGCGCGGGTTTTCATTTACCGCTATACGACGTCGTTTTATTTTGACGTTGAAGTTTTGGATGATGCCGATGGCGCTTTTGGCTTTCGAATTCGTAAACGCGCTTTTGATGAGCCACAGGTCAAGCAGTTTGAAGGTAGCCTGTTTTCGGATTGGTTGACTGAGCCCGTGGCTTTTGGTGCGTTCGATGGTGACACATTGCTTGGTGTGATGTCTTTGGGTATGGAAGATTGGAACAACCGTTTACGTGTGGCTGAACTCTGGGTGGACGAAGCCTATCGTCACCAGGGCGTTGGCAAATCATTGATGGCTCAAGCGGTGGACTTTGCCCGCCAAAAACAGGCTCGCGCGGTGGTGTTGGAAACCCAAAGCTGTAACGAGCCTGCGATTCGTTTTTATCTTTCCTGTGGTTTTCGTATAATTGGTTTGGATACCACTCACTACTCAAACCGCGATATCCTCGAACGTGAGGTCCGCCTTGAGATGGGGCTTGATATGGCCGATTTTTAGTTTGACGAAGAGCAAGGGACTCAAGGTCGAAATCCATAAACCAATCAAGAAATAGCGGAAATAGCGTAAAACGTCGCTAATCCAACCCAAATGCTTGGGGAAAAGCGCGCCCAATCCCAAATAGAGCGCAATCACGCCGACCAGGCCAATCACATATCTTAAAAGTTTTTCCCAGGTGCCTTGGTCGCTTTGCAAAACGCCATGTTTGGCGCGCAGCCAAGCGAAGCCGCCCAACATACCGAACCATATGCCGGCTGAAGTCAGCACCCCGTTTATGGATATCGGGTTCACATCCCCGCCTTGTGTGGCTCGCGCCAGCCATTCAGCGGGCATTTGCCAATCTCTAGCCAGGCTTTTGACGAGGACGCCAAGCGCGACAAAGACCAGTGAACTGACAAAAGCCAGGATCACCTGACGTTGCCAGGTGAGTGTGTCCAGCCAAGAGGCGATTTTTTGCCAGGTGCTTAGAAAAATCAGCACGAGTAAGGACCCTAAAATCAAACCGAGGAGGATATCCGAAAGGAAATGCACACCCATCACCAACCGCGAGAAAGAAATCAGCAAGATGAGCACCAAACACAAGATGGTGACCCATTTTCTGCGTGCTTCCACTGCCACCCAACCCCAGACAGCAGCTGAGCTCTGAGCATGGCCAGAGGGAATGCCAAAAGACCCTTCATGGACGACCGGCTTCACGGCATCGCTAATCCAATAGGGTCGGGGACCGCGTAAAGCAACTTTGAAGAGGCTGTTGACGCCACCACTCAGCAATAACATGACACCAATGCGCAATCCAGCCCAGGCACTGACACACCAATAAATGGCGGGCATAAAGAGGATGTAAAACATCTCATCCCCCAAAAAGGTAATAGCCCGCATGATGGCTTGCAAAACAGGTCCTCCATTTTGCAAAAAGGTGTTGATGACGACTTCTAGTTCTCGAATAGCGTCCATTTGCCCTCCAATAGAATGCCGGAAAAAGGGATTGATTGGTCGAAATAATCTGTAAAATGTGGCAAGTCTAAAAAGGCTTGCCAGCATTAAGGACGATTAAAAATCGGGGTGGTCTCCTGGAATAACCATTTTTTCGAGGAGCAGCTCAAATGCCATCGTGTGGGCACAAACGCCATGGTTGCCAAAATAATTGCAGTCACAAGTCCAGGTACCTTCTTCGTAACTGACGGTTTTATCGCTGTTGTTGCCCTGAATGAGGGCGGAAAAAGAATGGAATTTTATACGCTCGGGTTCTTCCGCATAGCGCTTTGCTTTATCAATTTTTCCAATTAAACCACTATCCATCATATCTAAACTCGCTTTCTTTGCTTTTGATTGTAGGTATAAAAAAACACGCGCCAAGATAGAGGCGAGTGTTCTGTGGTGCTTTTGCAAGCAGGGTATTTGCTTTCATAGGGTAATTAGGCCAACTCCTGCATAGTGTCTTTATTATACCGCAATCGCTTAGTGACGTTACAAAAACCAACAAAAATCCAAGGCGAGTTAATAAGGATCTAATGTTTTGAAGGTGTTTTCGCTTATACTTCTGGTAGCGAATAAATGATTGGAGCTCAAGATGAAGATTCTCGTAACCGCTTTTGATGCTTTTAACAAGGAGCCTATTAATCCCAGTTTGATGATGCTCGAAGCTTTGCCAGATGAACTGGATGGACATACGCTTATCAAGCAGGTCTTGCCAACAGTATTCGGCGAATCAGCAGATCTGATTATCCAACGGATAGATGAAGCAAAGCCGGATGCGGTGGTGTGCCTGGGTCAGGCTGGTGGACGGGCGGCGATGACCCTGGAGCGCGTGGCAATCAATGTAAACGATGCTTCAATTGCAGACAATGCCGGCAAGCAACCGGTGGACCAACCCATTGTGGAGGGTGGTCCTGCGGCTTACTTTAGCACGCTGCCGAATAAAGCGATGGTATCAGCAATGCGAGAGGCGGGCATACCAGCCCAGATTTCCAATACCGCGGGAACCTATGTTTGCAATCAGGTGCTATACGCCGTTTTGCACTACCTGCATGAAAACAAGTTAGCCGCATCAGCTACCTTTATGCATGTACCTTACTTGCCCAGCCAGGTGCTCGACAAACCTGGCGTAGCATCGATGAGTCTGGCGGATATGAACCGGGCATTGGAAATTGCGGTTAGGGTGATTGGGGAAGACCAGTCTTGAACCCGATATCAAATATGTAAGGGGTGATTGATGGGTCTTACCCTTCAGCGTCATCCGCGTGCAAGGTTTCTGCGAGGTCGGACCATGTGAGCATTAAGGTGTCCAGAGCGTCAGAGAGGCTTTGGTAATCGTTGCTCAATTTTAGCAATGCCGCAGGGTCGCTGGGGGGGTTAGAAAGTTGGGCTTCGGACAAGGCTTTTTTACTTTCCAAATCATGAATTTCAGCCTCAACCTTCGCTAGTTTTTTCTCTAACTGTTGGCGTTGGTTACGGCTAAGTTTGTTACTCGGTTTGGCTTTTTGTTCATCGTGCTTTGGCTTGCTAGCTTCACGTTGCATTTCAACTTGCTCTGCCAACCGTAAAGCGCGTGCCTGTTTGAACTCTTTGTATTCCGAGTAGGAACCTTTATAGGCTTGCAGCCGGCTTTCATCCGGCAAAAGTTCCCAAATTTGGGTTGCCAAGGCATCAATCAAATAGCGGTCGTGGGATACCAGTAAAATGGTGCCCGGGTAATCTGCCAGTACTTTTTGCAAGACTTCCTGTGTCGATAAATCAAGGTGATTGGTGGGCTCATCCAGCAGGAGCAGGTTGGCATCCGAAAGGGCAAGTTTCGCCAATGCCAGGCGGCCGCGTTCGCCACCGGAGAGCGTGCTGACGGGTGAGAAAACCTCATCTTCCTGAAAGCCGTATTTCGCCAGGTAATCACGGGCTTCACCTGGTAGCATGCGCGGGGCTTCGCGATTGATTTCTTCGATCAGATTGTTGGATTCTTTCAAATCCTCATGCGCCTGAGCAAAATAGCCAACCTTTAGACTGGCACCCAGCTCGGTTTCACCAGAATAAGCCGGGATTTGACCCAAAATGGTGCGCAAAAAGGTGGTTTTGCCCGCGCCATTGGGTCCGATAATGGCCACACATTCAGTGCGTTCCAAAACCAGGTTTGGCGTGGCAAACAGTGGGTGACCCTCGTCGTGGTAGCCGACTTCAAGGTCATAGGTGCGCAAAACCAGCTGTCCGCTGCGGCCCGAAACTTTGAGGCGCAGGTGCATCGGGCGCACGTTGACATCGGGCATGGTTAGTTTGGAGTCACGCATCATGCGTTCCAGGCGTTTGCGGCGACCACGTGCCTGGGCGGTGTTTTGGCTATCGATAAAGCGCGCGATGAAATCTTCTTGCTTTTCGATGTATTCCTGTTGCGCTTTATACTCCGCCAAGCGGCGTTCGTAGCGTTCCTGGCGCTGTTGCAAATAGGCGGTATAGTTGCCGCGATATTCTTCAATGGCAGGCGTCATTTCAAACACCATAGTGGCGGTTTGGTCCAAAAAGTAGCGGTCATGCGAAACGATGATGGCCGCGCCATTCCAACTGCGCAACCAGGCTTCCAGCCATTCCACGGCCTGGATGTCAAGGTGGTTGGTGGGTTCGTCGAGAAGCAATAGGTCGGGGTCTTCGAGCAGAAGTTTTGCCAGGCGCGCGCGGGTGCGTTGACCACCGGAAAGCTGGCTCAACGGGCGGTGAAAATCAGCCTCGTCAAACCCAAGGCCGGTCAAGGTTTGCTGTAAGCGGTTGGCATAGGTGTAGCCGCCGGCGAGGTCAAAACGGGATTGTAAACGGCCATATTCGTCAAGTAGCTCGCTTGAATTATCACCAGTAGACATCTGCTCTTCGAGCTTTTGGAGTTGTGAACCCATTTCCAGCAGGTCTTCAAACGCGGCCAAACAAGAGTCCCAAAGCGTGCCATGGGTCAGACCCACAGCTGTTTGGGGCAAGTAGGCAATTTTGAGACCACGGGAGGTGTGGATGCTACCTTGGCTGGGGCTGTCTTCACCGGCAAGGATGCGCAACAGCGTGGTTTTGCCCACGCCGTTAGGCCCAACAATGGCAATGCGCGCGTTATGTGGGATGGCGAGGGTTATGCCTTCAAAGACATCCACCGCACCAAAAGAGCGCCCGAGGTTTTGAGACGTTAAAATCGACATACCCTAAAAGTATACCAGTGGCGAGGGTTTTCGCACGGCATTTTCCGTCATCTAATCGGTTTTGGGGTTGCAGGTTTCTACCTGCACAAACGCTTGACCTTCCTCCAAGGAAATCTTTACTTCGAGGCATTCCTTTTTACCTCTGACTTCCATTAAAGCGGTTGCGTTTTTGCTGTCCACATCCAAGATGGTCCATTTGGCTGTCTGGAGCCACGCATGGTTTTCTCTTTGTTTGTTGAGGTCTTTGATTAAACGTGCCGTCTCTGTTGAAGGTTTGGACCAATCCATCGGCAGGCGACATTCGTCAAATCCCATGGAGCCTTTTTCGTGAATGGATTGAGCCTGGCTGATGTCTTGTTCGGTGCCGGCATAGATGATGGGTTGACCCGGCATGAGGTAGAGTAGGGTTAGCGCGGCATGCAGCGCTTTTTGATTGCCCTGGGCAGTGAACAGGAAGCGATTCATGTCATGGTTGTCAATAAAAGCAGGGCGTGAAAAGTTGTTTGGAAATTGCAAGGGATAGTTTTGAAGATAAGTGGCAAGTTCTGCAACGTCCCATGTGTGGCGGGCAAAACTTTCACGCAATGCTTGGCTGGTCATGAAGTCGAGCGTGCCATCAAAACTGCCCAGATAACTGGCTTGGGCATCGGGTGGCATGACTACTTCGGCAAAAAGCCAGGCATCGGGCTTGACCTGGCGACAGGCACGGCGAAAATCGACCCAAAAAGCGCGGTCCGGCCCATTAGCATGGTCGAGGCGGTAGCCATCCACACCGAAATTCAGCCAATACTGGGCGGCTTCCAAAAGGTGTGCGCGGGCTGGGCTGCCAAAATCGAGATTGAGTTTGGGCATGGCTTTAACATTGGCAAAGGTTTGATAGTGGGGCCAACGCTTCCAGCGGAACCAATCACACTCTGGAGCTTTGGGGTTAGCCAGGGCGCGTTTAACCATGGGATGTTGAACGGAAACATGGTTGGCAACAAAGTCGAGGATGACGCGGATGCCTTTTTTGTGTGCCTGGT
>CAZUZM010000039.1:0-13761 GCA_964624615.1 uncultured Anaerolineaceae bacterium | reverse complement strand
GCCCACTGCGCCAGCGCAAAGGTATGCATCCACAAGTTGCGGCATGGTTGCGCCAAACGTTTCCTGGGCATCCCGCAAAACAGCTGGCAAGATTCCCGAACTTCCCGCGGTTGGTGCGGCAACAATCACACCCATGCGCGCGTTACTTTCCATCACCGCCAATGCGTAAGCCACCACTTTCA
The DNA here is from genome assembly GCA_964624615.1 of uncultured Anaerolineaceae bacterium. GTDB lineage: Bacteria > Chloroflexota > Anaerolineae > Anaerolineales > Anaerolineaceae > Mesolinea. The sequence continues at coordinate 13,579 of CAZUZM010000039.1, read as the reverse complement.
TGGTGCGATCCGGCAGATAAAACGCTTCTTTACCTAGCTCCCCATAAATCTTTTTACTGTGGCCAGAAAGCAAGCCACCCAATGATTTGTCATAACTTGCCAAACCATGTTCAATTGAGCGGAACATCACATCAAGAGAATGTTTGACACCGGCAATCACTTCCTCTGCCGTGCGTCCCGAAACCTCCACCTCACGCGCCAGCATAACCTCAGCGATAGTCATTTGGTGTTCTTCACACAATGCCAATAATTGTTTGCCTGAAAAGAAGTTCATCATCTCACCTGTTTTCCAGAATAAAGACATCCATGATGCCATCAATACTCTCAAAAATCTCCCGGGAGATGGCTTCATCAAAAGTTTGATCGAGCTCGACAACCATGTAAGCGTCTTTGCCAACTGAATCACGGTACAGGTTCATGCCAGCGATATTCAAGTTGCGTTTAGCCAAAATTTCGGTAATTTCAGATAAAATCCCGACCCGGTCGCGATGGTGGGTTACGATTGCAGGTAGATTTGTTCGCAAATTGGTCTCAATGCCATTAATGGATGTGATAGCGACATTGCCGCCACCAATCGACGCGCCACTCAATACGGTTTCTTTGCCGTTGGCTTCAATCAGATGGATGTCCACGGAATTGGGATGGATGCCATCTTTCTGGCCTTCTTCAAAGCTGAAGGCCAAGCCCTGATAAGTGGCAATCATCTCGGCATGTTTAAGCTCTTCACTATCCAGGTCATAGCCCATCACGCCACCCAAAAGTGCTTTACCGGTACCGTGCCCTTTATAAGTGCGGGCGAAGGAATCGTAAAGGATGAACTTAACCTCCACGATCGCGCCATGCACCAACTGACGTGCCAACTTCCCCAGTTTTGCCGCGCCAGCTGTGTGGGAACTGGACGGACCAACCATAACCGGACCGATAACATCGAACAAGCTGTTGTTGCTCATTTTTTCCTCTGTGTGATTTTATAGATTAATTGTAACATGCATAAAATGAATCGCACTCGAAGCGCAGAGACTTCTTAACATTTATTCCTTCAATGAAGTAAAATTGTTTAATGGTCGTTAATGAGCCAGTAAAGGAAATCAAGTGACCGAATTCACTTATTATTGTTCAGCATGTCAAACCACCCTGCCCGATGATGGCATTATCTTCACTTGCCCAAATTGTAGCGAAAATCTCATTATTCGCAACGCTTTTTATGAAAACCCCCATCCAGTCAACCGAGAACAAATCCTGAACCATCCCGAGCGGTCCATCTGGCGCTATGCACCCCTTTTACCCGTGCCTGACCCTGGTTTTGAGCATACGCCATTCCATAACATCGGGTTTACACCTCTCTACGATGGCGAACGATTAGCAAAGCCATTGGGCATTAAAAAGCTTTGGCTCAAAGATGATAGCTCAAACCCGAGTGGGTCCTTCAAAGACCGTTCCAGCGCGATCGTCACCGCCCGAGCCATCCAAAAAGGCTACCCCAAAACAATCACCGCATCCACAGGCAATGCAGGCGCGGCGATGGCTTGCACCGCCGCCAGCACTGGAACCGAAGCGATTATCCTGGCGCCAAAGAGCGCGCCACCGGCTAAAATCGCTCAACTGCAATGTTATGGCGCGCGCGTCGTTCTTGTCGATGGCAGCTATGATGATGCTTTTGAGCTAAGCAAGCAAGCATCACAGGCTTTTGGCTGGTACAACCGTAACACGGGCTACAACCCTTTCACCGCTGAAGGTAAAAAGACAGCGTCTTTCGAGATATGGGAACAGCTTTTGCGCCATTTACCGGCAACTGAAACACTCAACATCTTCGTCCCAGTAGGAGATGGCAACATCATTTCTGGCATCGCTAAAGGGTTTGAAGACCTGCTCGCCTTGGGCTGGATCGAAAAGCTACCCAGGTTAATCGGGGTGCAAGCTGAAGGCTCCGCAGCAATCGCCAACGCTTTCGCCCATAAGGCTGACCACATCACACCCGTCCAAGCCCAAACCGTCGCCGATAGCATCAGCGTCAACCTGCCTCGTGATGGCATGCGCGCCTTGCACTCGGTGCGGCGCAGCAACGGCTTTTTTATCACCGTCAGCGACCACGATATCCTGGAAGCCATTCCCGCCCTGGGTCATTTAGGCATCTTTGCCGAACCGGCTGCCGCAGCAGCCTATGCCGGGCTTAAAAGTGCCATTCAAAACCAGCTTATCGACCCTGACCAAACTTTCCTTGCACTAATTACCGGCAGCGGACTCAAAGACGTCCAAGCCGCTATGCGCGCTACCCAAGCCGCGCCGATTATCCAACCCGCCCTAAAAAACCTTGAGGAGGTACTGCGTGACTAAACCTGTCTACACCATCATCGCACCCATTTATAACGAAATCGAAAATATTCAACTTCTTTACCAACGCGTCAGCGAGGTCATGAACCAAACGGGCGAGGAATGGGAGTTGGTGCTCGTCGACGACGGCAGTCGTGATGGCTCCACCGACGCTATCCGTGAACTCGCCAATCAAGACGAAAAAGTCAGACCCGTCATTTTCGCGCGCAATTTTGGTCATCAAATTGCCGTCACAGCTGGCATGGACTACGCCCGAGGGGATGCCGTGGTCGTCATCGATGCAGACCTCCAGGACCCGCCCGAGGTTATCCTTGAGCTTATCGAGAAGTGGAAAGAAGGTTATCAGGTCGTTTACGCGGTACGCTCTGAACGCGAAGGTGAAAGTTGGTTCAAACTCGCTACTGCCTCGATGTTTTACAAATTTATCCAAATAATTACGGATGTACACATTCCTTTGAACACCGGCGACTTTCGCCTGTTGGACCGCAAAGTACTCGATGTGATGAACAGCATGCCCGAACGCAACCGCTTTTTACGCGGAATGAGTTCTTGGGCTGGCTTTAAACAGATTGGCGTGGAATACAAACGCCACGCGCGCCATGCCGGCGAAACCCACTACCCCCTCAAGAACATGATCCGCCTGGCACTAAACGCCATAACTGGCTTCTCCGTTTGGCCCCTGCAACTGCTCACCCGTGGTGGTGTAGGTTTGATGATTTTGAGCGTACTTTTGCTCATCGTATACCTTATTCTGGCCCTCGTTGGTAAAGTCGCCCTCACTTACGTCCTTGCAACCTGGCTAACGCTCATCTTCCTCTCCGGTGTCCTTTTGGTTGGCATGGGAATCCTGGGTGAGTATATCGGCAGAATTTATGACGAAGCCAAAGGTCGCCCCCTCTACATCGTCGCAGAAGCCCCTGAAGACGACGATGATTTGGATATTTTCTTCTAAACAGTTTAGAACCTTTAGTCAAGAAAAGGAGCTTTTATGGCAAGAATCGATTTAACCATCTATCAAGACAAACTAAACCGAGCCATTGAACGAGCCAGGGAGAACCAGGTCATCATCCCCACGCTTGCCCAACAAATGGACCCGACGCTCATCCCACAAGATATCAAAGATCGTTTGAAGAACATCGGTTTATGGGACCTCCATCCTTTGAATCTGTTCCGCATCAGCTGGCAGAACGAAGCAACTTCCTTTGGTGGCGGCTTTGATGGCGTGAACTACATCGAATTTCCCTCCGAGCTCACCGGCGTGGACGCACGCATCATCGCCCTGGTTGGCAAATGGTTCCCCACCGGCGTACATAAAGTTGGGGCAGCCTTTGGTTGCTTGGTGCCGGCCTTGGTCACCGGCCAATTTGACCCGACCCGTCAAAAAGCCGTCTGGCCCTCAACCGGCAACTACTGCCGCGGTGGCGCTTACGACTCCAAACTTTTAGGCTGTGAGTCGATTGCCATCCTCCCTGAAGGCATGAGCCGTGAACGCTTTGAGTGGCTCCAGGATGTTGCCACCGAGGTCATCGCCACCCCTGGCACCGAGTCCAACGTCAAGGAAATCTTTGACAAGTGTTGGGAATTGCGCCGCAGTGGCCAAGACTTGGTCATCTTCAATCAATTTGAAGAATACGGCAACTATCTCTGGCACTACCTGGTCACCGGCAACGCATTTTATGAGCTCACCCAACAGGTGATGGGTCCCAAAGACAATGTCACCGCTTTCACCTCTGCCACCGGTTCCGCCGGCACGATTGCTGCGGGCGACTTCCTCAAACAGAAATATCCTGGCATGAAAATCATCGCCAGCGAAGCTATCCAATGCCCCACCATGCTCAACAATGGCTTTGGCGCACATCGCATTGAAGGCATCGGCGACAAGCATATCCCTTGGATCCACAACATCAAAAACACCGACTTCATCACCGGTATTGATGATAAAGCTGTGGTGCGCATCGCCCGCCTCTTCCACGAAGAAATCGGCAAGCAACATCTCGTGGACGAAGGTGTCAGCGAAGACTTCGTGCATAAGCTTGATTTATTGGGCTTTTCTGGCATCGCCAACTTGCTTTCAGCCATGAAATTTGCCATGTATCATGAGTTGACCAGCCGTGATGTGGTCTTTACGGTGCTTACCGACTCGATGGACCTCTACCGCAGCCGTATCGCTGAGATGGAAGAGGAACTTGGCCCCTACGAAGAAAAATTCGCCATCGCCGACAACGCCCGTTACCTGAAAGGTCAAGCCACCGGCGACATGGTCGAACTGGGTTACTGGGACCGTAAACGCGTGCATAACCTCAAATATTACACCTGGATCGAACAGCAAGGTCGCACCTACGAAGAAATTCAAGACCAATGGTATGACCCCGATTTCTGGCTGGAAATCCAGGCTCAAGGTCCAGAAATTGACGCCCTGATTGAGGAGTTCAACCACAAAGCCAATGTGCAACTGGATTAGATGACGCCATTCGATAAGATCCCCGATACCAGTCTGGTGCTGGTGGCAATTTTGCCCAACAAACGCGATTTAGACATTGCGCGCATGCTGGGCTGGTATCGTATCCCTCTGAAATCTGCACCTAAAGTTATCTCCGTTGACTATCTTGCTTTCTATCAAACCGCTGCGTTTGACGAAAAAGAACGCTGGCAAATCCGTTGGATGGCACCCATATTGGGTCACGAACTTACCACCCGTGGCGATCTTTTCCGTGATGAACCCCAACACCCCAGAGCCAATGAGGAATATTTCAAACTCCAACTGGATTCGCTGATTGAAATCCCTGCACCGATTCAAGCCGGTGACTGGAAACGGGTGACCTTCTTTTACACCACCGGTAAACGCTGCAAAGAAGCCGAAAAACTCAATGACCTGCCGGTGCATGATGAGGAGCGCCAAATCCTGTGGCGCAGTTTGCGTGAACGTGCCCTAAGAGGACAGGAATATAATGCCCAGGAACTGCCCGAAATGGCGATTGACCCCAGCATTCTGGCGTTTTTGAGCGGATTGACCAAGTAAAGAGACCCCCATGAAAACAATCATCAAAAATGGCACCCTTGTTACAGCCGAAAAGATGTGGAAAGCTGACCTTTTAATCGAAGGTGAGACCATTTCTCGCATTGCCATAGATATTCAGGACCCAGAAGCAGAAATCATCGATGCCGAGGGCATGTTGGTCATGCCCGGAGGTGTCGACCCCCATGTGCACCTGGCACTACCCATGTTTGGCACCATTTCTTCGGATGACCACTACACCGGCAGCAAAGCCGCGGCTTTTGGTGGCACCACCACGATCATTGACTTTGTTTCACAAGTGCCTGGGTCTTTGCATGAGAGCCTTGAAGCGCACCGTGCAGTTGCCGATCCGATGGTCGCCATCGATTACAGCGCACACATGAACATCACCCATTATGATGAAAAAATTGCGGAGGAATTGCCCACCCTGCTGACATTGGGCATTACCAGCATCAAGATGTTTACCGCTTATAACAACCGGTTGCGATTAGATGATGGGGATATTTTCAAGGTGATGCGTATCGCCGGCCAACATGGCCTTCTGCCCATGATTCACGCCGAAAATGGCGATGTTATTGAGGTCATGGTCGCCGAAGCCTTGGCCGCCAGACAAACCGCACCCATTTATCATGCCCTCACCCGACCAGCCTGGGGAGAAGTGGAAGCCAGCCTACGCGCTATTGCCCTGGCAGCCCAGGCAGACAGTCCGGTTTATCTCGTGCATATGAACGTTGCCGGTGAGGTGGACCAGCTCAGCTATGGGCGCAAACAGGGCGTCAAAGCGATGGGTGAAACTTGCCCGCAATACCTCTTTTTTAACGAGGATAATCTAAGAGCTGAAGACGGCGCAAAATATGTCTGCTCACCGCCGCTGCGCAAAGTTGTCGACCAAGACCGCCTGTGGCAAGCGCTCGAAAACAATGAAATCCAGGTTTTTTCCACCGACCACTGCCCCTTCTTTTTCGATGGCAGCCAAGCGATTGACTATGAAGGTCAGCCGGTTGCCATCCCAGGCAAGGAACTGGGCACCATTCCAGGAAAAGAAGACTTCACGCTTATTCCCAATGGGCTGCCAGGATTAGCCGATCGGTTGCCAGTCTTTTGGACACATGCGGTTAACACCCACCGCATTAGCCCCATGCAATTTGTCGCCCTATGTGCAACCAATCCTGCCAAAATCTTTGGCCTATATCCCAAAAAAGGCTGCCTTGAAGTCGGCGCGGATGCTGATATTGCCATTTGGGATCCCAAGAAACAAGTCCAATATGGACAAGCCCTTGCCAAGCAACGCACGGACTACAACCTTTATGAAGGCATGCAACTCACTGGCTACCCCATCCGGGTTCTGCTTCGCGGCAAGACGATTGTGAACGGTGAAACCTGGACCGGAAAAGCTGGAGAAGGACGATTCTTAAAAAGAAACACCGGAATCGTTCTCTAAGTTAAAATAAGCTTCAATGGCCTTCTTTATTGTGCTCGGGCTGCTCATTCTGGCAGCATTCATAATCGTGGTATTACAACGCGCGAAAAACCGTGTTGGTTCTGCTTGGGCGGTGGCTTTGGTTGCTTCTACACTGGCTTGGCTGTGGCTTTTTATCCTGCGTTTGTTTTTACCCCTCGACATGGCGCTGATCAGTTGGCAACCCATTGCGTTGCTCAATGGAAGCCTGGCGTTAAGGTTAGATTATTTCAGCTGGCCTTATGCCATCGCCGTGCTTACCTTGTGCGTTGCTAACATCTTTACCGAAACCACCATCGCCTCCATTGAACGGTCGAGTAACCGCTGGGTTGCCTCCCTCACCATCACGGCATTGACGATCCTCTCATTGGCAAGTGCCAACCCTTTGACCCTTTCGATAAGCTGGTCGTTGATTGATATCAGCGAATTGTTCTATCATGTACGTTCTGCCGACCCTCAACAAAACAAAGGGGGGTTGATGCGGACTTTTGCCATGCGGGTCATGAGTAACTTTGCCTTGGTTCTGGCAACTGCCGTTGCCTGGCAAATCCAACCTAACTTTAATCTAACCGACATCCCGGCTCCTGCTGGCATTTTCTTTTTGCTGGCAGCAGGTTTGCGCCTTGGAGTCTTGCCCATCCACTTACCTTTAACCAAATCCGATGGTGAAGAAACGCCGGGCAACTTTTTGTTTGACCTCGCGCCGGTGGCTTCAGCCTTGGTACTGATTGCCCAACTGCCGGCTGACTTCTTGAATGTCAACAAAACCTTATTGGTAATCATTCAAGTATTGAGCGCGATTGCCATGCTCTACGCGTCCATGATGTGGATTAGTCGTAAAACGGAAGCCGCTGGTCGTCCTTATTGGATTATCGCCCTTTCAGCTTTCGCGCTCCAATGCGCCCTCAACGGCAACCCCGCCAGTAGCCGCGTTTGGGGATTAGCGCTCTTGCTTTCTGGCGGTTTGCTGTTTGCCTTCAACCCACCCATTCGCCGTATTCGCTTCATTCCGGCTTTGGGATTGGTGGGTCTGCTTGGCTTGCCCTACACATTGCTGGCGTCCGGTTGGCAAGGTGCCTTAGGTACCAACTTCAACGTCATCAGCATTTTGGTGCTTATCAGTCACAGCTTGTTAGTGCTGGGGTATATTCGCTACATTTTCGAAGCCAGCGGCGCGGTAACAGGTCTGGAAAAGCACGCCCGCTACACCTACCCAATGGGTCTCATCATCATTTTTCAAACGATTCTTTTATTAGGGTTGATCGCCTGGCCTGGTGTACTGACATTAGGCGTCTGGTGGGCAGGTTTGGCGAGTTTAGCGCTTTCGTCCCTTGCCATTTTAGCCCGACAAGTCACTGGCATTACTGATCTGGCACAGGATTTGCCTGATAAGCTGCCTTTCTATCGCATCATATCGCCCATTATCCGTTTTATCCGCCGATTCTTTAGTCTTAACTGGTTTTACACTGCAGCCCTTTGGCTTTATCAAAAGCTTTATCGTTTGGAAAATTTTGGCAGCAACGTCATTGAAGGCGAAGGCGGATTATTGTGGTCCATCGTCTTCTTGCTGATTATCATGCTGCTTTTTGTGACCCGGGCAGGTTTGTCATGAGCCAGATCTTACCCTGGATCGCCGTTGTTATTGGCCTTTCTGCCGCATGGGTCAACCTTGTTCGCCGTCAATGGGTGGTGAATGTCATTGGGCTTGCCATTCAGTATCTCTGCATTTTTCTGGTCTTTCCCAAAACAGAGAGCATTATGCCGGCACTCATCAAGGTTATCGTTGGTTCGATGGTGGCACTTGTTGTTTATTTGACTATTCTCAGCACAGGTTCGATTCGCAGAGAAAAGATTAGCTTCAAACTAAGTGCTGGTGAACTATTTAGAGGGTCGAGTGGTGCTTTATTAATCCTGATCATGTACTGGACCGTTCCCTGGCTAAAGGCTGAAATCTTTCCTCAAAGTTCTGGACCAGCTTTGACCCTGGGTTTAGGGTTCATTTTGCTAGGCTTACTCCAATTAGGGTCAAAAGCCGAACCGCTCTATATCATCATTGGCTTGCTAACCTTTCTTTCTGGTTTTGAGCTCCTGTATGGCTCGCTGGAATTTTCCGCCTTAATCGAAGCACTCTTTGCCTTGGTCAACCTGCTCTTAGCCCAGGCTGGTGCTTACTTCATCGTTAAAGACCTGGAGACCGAGGCAGCATGACCAATACCGTTGTCATTTGGTTGTTCATTCCCTTGGGTCTCAGCTTTCTTCTAGCTTTTTTGCAGAGAGCCCCCAAGTGGTCAAAAACGCTCACCTTGCTGAGTGCAGGTATTTTGTTCGCTCTTGCTTTCCTGATGCCAGAAAGCCTGGTGATTAGAATCGGCTCACGCCAATTTATCTTCAGTGACAGTTTTGAGACTTTTGGGCGCGTTCTTGTTATCGGTAAGGAAAACCTAAGCCTGATTGGTGGCCTCTACTTCTGTGTTTTCGCATGGAACTTATTTGCCTCTTCTCTCAATACCAGCCAATGGTTTAATGCATTATCTATGTTAATAGCTGCTTTGTGGGTTAGCACGCTCGCGGTGCAGCCCTTCTTGTACGCGGCGGTTATCATTCTGCTCATCGCCATCACCAGCATACCCCTGCTTTCACCGCGCGGTTCCAAAGCAGGACCAGGCGTGTTGCGTTACATCATCTTCCAAACCATTGCGATGCCACTCGCATTGCTAAGTGCCTGGATGTTGAGTGGCATCGAAACCGCACCTTCGGCGGGCGCTCTTATCGCACGTGCCGCAGTTCTTGCTTTGAGTGGTTTCGCTATTTGGTCAGCAATATTCCCAGTACATACCTGGGTGCCGATGGTCGCCGAAGAAAGCCATCCCTGGACCGTCAGTTTCCTGCTTATTCTTATGCAAAGCAGTTTGAGTATCTTCTTGCTCTACTTCCTTGAACACTACGCCTGGCTACGCAACTTCCCCATGTTATGGGATACTTTTCAATGGGCAGGCATCTCAATGATCGTGCTGGCAAGTGTGATGATCAGCTTCCAAAACAAGGTGCGTCGTATTTTGGCTTATGTCTACCTCTGGGAAGTCGGTTACGCACTCTTGGCGATTGGTTTGGCGCCATTTGGCGGATTGAATTACTTGCAGCTCATCTTCATGCCGCGTATGCTTGGCTTTTTGGGCTTAGGCTATAACATCGCCAAACTGGAACAACTTGAGCCGACATTTGACAGCAAAATATCTGGTTTACGTGGTTTTTACCATCGCTACCCAATCATCAGTCTTGGGCTCATCACCAGCCTACTCAGCCTGGCAGGTCTGCCCATTTTGGCCAGCTTCCCTGCCAAACGGCATCTTATCAATCTATTACCCTGGTCGGGTTATGGCATGGAAACATGGCTTAGCATCGGCTTTGCCGGCATGCTGATTGTAACCTTTCGAGTTATCCACAGCCTAATCAACCCTGGCGAGCAAAACCAGGCCTTAGTCAGCCTTACGCCAACCATGGAGGATGCAAGCACTATCGTTTACAACAGCGTCTTGATTATGCTTATTCTGCTTGCTGGCTTTTTCCCGGGTTTGTTTGGGGAAATCTTTAAAGGCATCCTGGCACCGTTTAGCCGCATCTTCCTCTTGAACTAACTTTTTGTTAAATCCCTCTTTATGGGTATAATCACAAGACTGAAACGCAATAAAAAAGGCAGAGTACTATGGACGAATATACCGGATTAGAGCAACTTGAACGACGTGTGGAATGGTTGGATAATGAACGTCGCAATGACAAAACCAACCTTGCTTCCATGCAAAATCGCCTGACCGTGCTTGAAACAGAAAACACGAACCTACGAAAACAGATTAAAGAACTTGAGATGATGATTAGCCAACAAGCTACCCAAATCAGCTCATTGGATAAATATAACTCGCAAATCGCCCGCGTGAACACCGAGCTTAGCAAGCAAATTCGTGAAGGTAATGAACGCACCACCATGAACCTTGATGAAGCCGTTAAACGCCAAAAAATCGAGGTGGAAGCGCTTAAAAACAGCATTGTGAAACTTCACGATGTGACGGAACAAATCGCACCGCTGCGTGAAGAAATCAAGACCCTCAAAGTTGAAGACACACGATTAGGGCGACTTATCGAAGAACAAAAAGCGCGCATCACCGAAGTGAGTCGTTTTGATGAAGATTATCGCCGCTCCTTGCAGATGGTCGAAGAAAATCGCCGTCAGGAAGCCAAGCGCATCACTGAGGTGCAGGGTGAGGTTGCTTCTATGCGCAAGCGTATTGATGAAACCCGCAACCGCATTGAAAGCCTGGCGGATAACTTCAGATCCTTTGACACACGCATTACGAAAATGCAGACTTATGAGAAAGATCGCAAGGAAGCCCAAGCCGTCTTCATCGATACCGTCAATAGTAGTCTGGTGGACAAGGAACGTAGCTTCAAAAACTGGGAAGCCCGCTTCCAGGAACTGGATACCATCAACATCAACCTGACTTCCCAAACCGAAGCCCTCGAAGAAGCTCGTCTATCGGTCAGCAAAGCCCTTTCGCAGGCTGAAAAAGCCACCCAGCAGTTTGAACGCCGTATCAATGAAATCAGCGAAGTTCAACGTCTCAATGATGAGCGCTTCCGCCAGGAATGGGCCAGCTTCAAATCAGATGACCTCAAACGCTGGGCAAACTATATGCTCACTTACGAAGAACAAAGCCGCGAGGGTAGCCAAGACATTGTGGAAATCAATCGCCAGATTGAAGAAATCAAGGACCTGGTTACCCGCAATCAGGATGCCTTGGAAGCCATCAACCGTGAAACTGTGCGCCACGTCCAAACCATCTTACGCGCCTACCAAGACTCCATCCAAAACGTGGCAACTTTAATGGACAATAAAGCATAACCTATGCGCATCATCGGCACCGCAGGACACGTAGATCACGGCAAATCGACCTTGGTTGCCTCCTTGACCGGCACCAACCCTGACCGCTTGAAAGAAGAGCTTGCCCGCTCGATGACCATCGACCTGGGCTTCGCTTCCCTGACCCTGCCCAATGGGGAATCCCTGGGCATCATCGACGTGCCTGGCCACCGCGATTTTATTGGTAATATGCTCTCCGGCATTGGTGGAATTGACGCTGTTTTACTCATCATCGCTGCAGATGAAGGCGTTTCTGCCCAAACACGCGAGCATCTCGCCATCCTCGACCTGCTCAATATCAAAAAAGGGTTCGTCATCCTGACAAAAACAGACCTGGTGAGTGACCCAGAGTGGCTTGACCTGGTTGAAATGGAAGCTCAAGAAGTGCTGGCTTCCACCAGCCTGGCAGACGCGCCGTTTTTGCGTGTTTCGGCCATCAGCGGTGAAGGCTTACCGGAGCTCATCGAAGCCCTGCAGGACCTTTTGCAAGACCTCCCACCTAAAGCCGACCTCAACCGCGCGCGATTGCCCGTGGATCGTGTGTTTAGCCTGACGGGTTTTGGCACGATTGTCACCGGAACATTGTTGGACGGGAGTTTTGCAATCGGCGACGAGGTTGTCTGTATGCCGGAGACTAAAACCGGTCGGGTACGTGGTTTGCAAAACCACAAACACAAACTTCAAAAAATTCTGCCCGGTCACCGCACGGCGATGAACATCAATGGACTGGATACCGAAGACATCCAACGTGGCAATGTAATTATTAAACCGGGAAGCTACACCGCTACCAACTTGATAGATGCTCATTTCCGTTTGATTAAAGATGCTACGAAACCACTCAAACATAACACCGAGGTCAAAGTCTTCATCGGCAGTACCGAAACCACCGCCCGACTAAGGCTTTTGGGTACTGAAAAGTTGGACCAAGGTGAAAGTGCTTTTATCCAACTCAAACTCGAAAACCCAATTATTACCGCCCGCGGCGACCATTACGTCTTGCGCGTGCCATCGCCGGCCGAAACGATCGGTGGTGGTATCGTTATTGACCCCCATCCGGCTCATTTCCATCGCCGCTTTGATGAAGATAACCTGGCGCGTATGCAGGAACTACTGGCAGGCAATGACAACGAGCTCTTTATCCAGGCTTTGCGTAGCCTGGGCATTGCCACCGGCATGGAGATCGTGCAAAAATCTGGCCTGTCTGAAGCAAAAGTCCAATCACTCTTGGAAGACTTAGGTGCTGAAGACCGCCTCTTCTTTTTACGAGAAGCCGCGACCTTAGCCAAAACCCGCTTAACCCTCAAGGAAAACTGGCAAGACCTGCATGACCGCGCACTGGAGATTATTGGAGAGTTTCATCAGCAATTTCCGCTGAAAGCAGGAATTACGCGTGAAGGTTTACGCGCTCATTTAAAACTAAAGCAAGACATCTTTGATCTTATAATCGAGCACCTTCATACCCAAGGTGATATCAGCATCATGGGTCATCTCGTCAAACTCAAAGACCATACTGTAAAATTTACCGATGTGCAGGAAAAGCAAATCGCCCTCCTGTTAGCCAAATTTGCAGCCCAACCCTACACCCCACCTGACCGCACAGAGTGTCTCAACACGCTTGATGAAACTTTATTGGAGGGGTTGATCGGTAGCGGACGGCTCGTCCATATTTCAGAACAAATCCTGCTCACACCAGAGACACTCCAGGAAATGAAAACCTGGGTCACTGAAACAATTACCACAAACGGTAGCCTAACAATGGCAGAATTCCGTGATAACTATCAAAACAGCCGAAAATACGCCCAAGCCATCCTCGAATATATGGATAGCATAGGCTTAACTATCCGAAAAGGTGACACAAGAG
>CAZUZM010000038.1:0-13956 GCA_964624615.1 uncultured Anaerolineaceae bacterium | reverse complement strand
AACGCCGCGCAATCCTCAACAAAGAACTCCAAGGCTTGGCAGAAATCCTCCAAGGCATGGAAATCGAATTTGGCGTGCGCGCCAGCGAAACCGGCAAACTCTATGGCTCAGTTAGCCCCCAAATGATCGCTGATAAGATCAAAGAACACAAAGAGATTGAAGTCGAACGCACTCAAATCGTGACCGAATCAATCCGTAACTTGGGCGAATACATCGTTCCCATCAGCCTCACCCTCGACCTCATCCCCGAAGTGACCGTAATCGTGGTCCGCGAAGGTGAAGTTGGCCAACGTGTTTCCGCTAAAGAAGCCGCTGAGGTCTTTGAAGAAGTTGAAGAAATCGTTGAAGAAATCGAAGCTGTTGAAGAAGCTATCGAAGAAGAAAAACAAGACTAGTTTGTTTTCAAACACAAACGCAACAGACCCTGCCCAATAAAAGTGCAGGGTCTGTTTTTTTGTTAGAATTAGGGCATGGCTGAATTTTCTGGTGCAGAGCTGAAAAAGAAACGCGAAGAGATGCATATTCCCCTGGAGCAAGTTGCCAGTGAAACGCGCATCCGTCTATCCATTCTCCAAGATTTGGAAGATGAAGAATACTCAGAACTCAGCTCTAGCGCACAGATCAAGGGCTTTTTACGCATCTACGCCGACTACTTGGGTATAAGCGCTGAAATGTCCCCTGCTCCCGAAGATGGATTGGTAGAAGATGAAAAACTTGAGCCACCAGAGGCAGAACCCCTAACAACCGACACTTCAACCATGCCAAAACCCGAAACCGAACTTAAACCAGAAAAAAGTCCGATTGATAAGTCAGACACACCTGAGATACCGGTTTCAGAAATATCGAAAGAACCCACAAAGCTCCAGGAAGAACCTGCAGAACCTAAACCTGAGAGCGAATCACAAAAGATGTTAGCTCAACTCGGCCGTGAACTTTCTGCCCGAAGACGCTACTTAAACTTGGATTGGGATGTCATTGTTCAGCAAACCCGTTTACACCGTAATACCCTTCGTGCCTTGGAAAATGGCGACCTTGAAGCCTTTTTCGCGCCTTTAGAGTTCAGAAAAGACCTCCAAACTTACGCCCGATTCCTCAATCTGAATGTCGAATCCATCATGATTCAATACGCTGAAGCACTCCAAAAACGACGTTTTGAACACATGCCCAAAAAGCGTCTTGTTCGTGACCCATCCAAGCCTGCATCTCGAATTTTGCTTACTATCCGTCGTTTTTTCACCTTAGACTTGTTGTTTGGAACGTTCATTGTCCTCGGCATTCTCGTTTTTTTGATTTGGGGAATTTCAAACATGCGTCAAAGGACAGAGGTCGAACCGAGCGTGACGGAAACTTTACCAGCCATCATTGACTTTATCCTTAGCACACCTACTCAAAACGAACCAACCATTGAAGCGACACCTGAAGAAACTGAAGAAGCTCTAACCATCCCAACTGCAACAGCCTTCTTTATCCAAAATGCGCCTGAAGAAGGTTATTCGCTAGCCCTCAAGGCACGACAAAACCTTTGGCTCCGCGTTTACACCGACGACAAACTCGCCTATGTGGGTCGTTTAGCCATTGGTGAGGTCAAAAACTTTTCTGCTAAATCCAACCTTTCCTTGGAAACGAGTAATATCGCGAATCTGGAAATCGCTTTTCAAGGCACAGCCCTCGAGCCTTTTGACCGACCCGTTGGCACAGCTGCCCGACTCCTTTTTGACCAAGCTGGCATGCAAGAATTGCCCGTTTTCGATTCCTCCACCTCGCCTAACCTTACGCCTAATCCCGTTCAAGAAACACCAGGAGCCCCTTAATGAGCCTTCGTAATAAAACCTATCATCTTCATAGCCTGGGTTGTGCCAAGAACCTGGTCGACTCCAGCGTTCTGGAACAAATGCTCGCCGAAAAAGGTTTTCGTCCTGTCAAAAACGCACGGAGAGCCGGCGTGGTTATCGTCAACACCTGTTCCTTCATCCATGATGCACGGGTCGAATCGATTGACGCTATCAAAGCTTTTCTCAAGGACAAACCTGGTGGGCAAAAGATCATCGTTGCCGGCTGCTTGTCTCAACGATACCAAACCCAATTATTTAATGACCTCCCAGGTATTGACGCGGTCATTGGCACCCGCGACCTGAATGACCTCGGTCGCATTCTCGACCGCCTGTCTGAGCCAGGTTTAGCTTTCCACTTGAGCAGTGACTTTATCAATATTCCCAAACTGATTAATCCTGGTGAGGTTCACAACACCCTCATCCAAGGTGCGAGTAGCTACCTGAAAATCGCCGATGGTTGTCATCGAAATTGTGCCTTTTGCGCCATTCCAAACATCAAAGGTACCTTGGTCAGTCGAACCAACAGCCAGGTCATCCATGACGCGCTTTACCTACAAAAGCGAGGGGTCAAAGAAATCAACCTCATTGCCCAAGATGTCACTGCTTTTGGTTTAGATCGTCCAGAAAAAGACGCTCTCGCCAACCTTCTAAAAGACCTCATGCCTCAAATCCCTGATGTGAAATGGTTGAGGCTGCTTTACACCTACCCGGGCATGGTCAGTGATGCCCTCATTGAATTGATGGTGGCCGAAAATCAGCTCTTGCCCTACCTTGATATGCCCTTGCAACATGCTGACCCAGCCGTACTGCGTTCGATGAACCGCCCACCCGATATCGCTTGGGTGCATGACCTCATCGCACGATTGCGCCGCCGCATTCCCCACCTGGTTACCCGCACAACCTTAATCGTTGGCTATCCTACAGAAACTGAAAAAAGCTTCGAAGCGTTAAAAAGCTTTCTCAAAGAAATGCGCTTTGACCATGTAGGTGCTTTTACCTACTCGCCCGAAATGGGCACACCTGCCGATGTTTTAGCCGACCCTATCCCTGAAGAGGTCAAAGAAGCCCGCCTCGCAGAGTTAATGGCGTTACAAGAAAGTATTTCGCTTGAAAAGTCCCAAAACTATGTCGGTAACACATACGATATGCTCATTGAAGGTGCTGACCCAAGAAATAACATCATTGCCGGACGCATTTGGCGGGATGCGCCCGAAGTGGATGGGCTGGTGATTGCCGAAGGCAGAGCCAGCGAAGACATGCTCACCCGTGTACAGATCACCTCTGCCACGGCGCATGACCTCTTTGGCGTCCAAGTCTAAATCCATATTGTTTAGTGATTGGAATCAAAAACAGCCTCGAATGAGGCTGTTACTTTTGGCTTGATTATCTTGATTATGGAGCCGGTTCTTCTGTGGGTTCAGCAGTTGGGTCTGCATCACCCGGCGTTGGCGTACCCTCAACAGGGGCTTCTCCGGTAGGCTCTGGGGTCGATTGACCAGGTGGGTTTGCGCAATACTCAGCGTAAGCCACTGCGGTCACCTGAATATCCAGGTTTAGTCCAACCTCAATCGAACGCTTATAGAAATCCGCTGCGGTACACCATTCTTCACGTAGCGCATATTCTTCACCACGTTTGTACAACGCGATGCGATAACGCTCAGTGACCGTCATGCCACCGCTCTCAGCAAAGTATGGAGTTTGTGAATATAACGTGCTAAAGGCATTGACTGCGGCTTCCCAGTTAGTATCCCAGTAACTCGTTGCGGTAATGTAGTTCGCCGCCCATTGGTAGGCGCCATCAGCATCTTTATCCAGTGCACCGAGAGAATCTACAACCGAAAGGTCATACATGCCTTGTTCCAACTGACCTGCCCAAATCCGGCTAATGCCGCGATTACGCAGAGCGATGAAATAATATCCATCAACCAGGATGCGCTTGTGTTCAAAGGCTTTTTCCTTGATTTCCAGAATTTTTTCAACAGCCAGATCCCAATTTTGATCATTGACAGCCTGTTGGATGGCGGTGAACATTGCTTCTGCCGCAGCGATATCAAGCATTGGTTTTGGGGTGGGCGTTTCTTGTTGCTGGACTGGATCCTGTCCTTCAACAGGTGGTGCATCGTTGGGAATAGATGTGGGAACATAACCAATCTTTTGGGAAACTTCTGCCATCATGTCATCAATGCCAGGAAAATTGGGCTTTAATTTCTTAATCCAATCCAGACGAATGAAGGCATTTTCATAGTTTTCCTTGCCCATGTCGCCAAAATACAAGGCAAGCTGGGCTTCGATCATTTGCATTTCTTGTTGGCGTTGCCGCTCCATTCTCCGAGCGATTCCCCGGCGATAGCCAAAGAAACCAGCAACCAGCAGGGCTAAAACCAAAAAGAGAATGGCACCCCAAATCCAGAACCCGCCTCCTTTTTGTTTTGGCTTTCGTGTCTTTTTTTCAGGCTCTATAGCTTCGTTTTCATCGGCGGGTTCATCATGGCTTATTTCAGTAGGAATATCATCCAATACTTCGCCCAGATTCAAAGCTTGCTCGGCGGATGGCTCTTCAATAAAAGTCTCATCTTGAGATGTAATTTCATTCATTTCATTCATATTTCAAATTATACCTATTCTTAAAGTTCTCGAATATAGTAAAGTTCCTTTCGAAGCAATAAGGCAGCAATCGCTAAACCGATGACCCCAGCTATAACCGCACCGATTAAAGTATGGCTAAAGCGTGGAATAAAACTAAAAGTAACGAATGCTAATCCACCACCCAAAATGGCAGCCAAGACGGCCTTTCCAAAAACACCGCCCGTATGCAAAGCGTTTGTGTTAAGACGCAACACCAAATGCCGATTGAGCAACAGGAAAAGCAGAACCGTCTGTGCACTGTATGCCAAAAGATTTGCTGCCACAATACCAGCCTCAGAGGCAACGCCCCATTTCGGCAAGAGTCCCATCAAGCCAAACCCAGCACCGACAAAGATTGCCAAAGTTACTGCCGCGCCTATCATCGGAATAAAAGGTTTCTGTTGAGCGTAAAAGGATCGGGCAAAAAGTTCAACCAATGAATGGCTGATAATAGCTGCGAGGAAAATACGTGAAACCAAGACAACTCTCGCAACGCCAGCTGCATCCAAACCACGGATGAAAGTCGCAACGGCCGGTTCCACAACCACTGCTGCAATAACCGCAATCGGTATCGTCAAAACCAACATCACCTTCGTCGCACGCTCGATTTTTTCCTTAAAAGCGTCGAATTGGCGATTGTTAAAGAACTCAGAAAGGGTCGGCAATACCGCCGTTGCAATAGAGGTTCCCAAGAGGGTTTGCGGGATTTGCATAATCCAATAGCCATACATCAAGGCAGAAATCGCGCCTTCTTCCAAGCCCGAAGCCATATTATCCTGCGCTAAAAAGATCATTTGGATGAGGAACATGGTTATCAATCGTGGACCCATGACCTTAAAAACTTTACGTGTGTAGGGTTCTTTAAAGTCAACAATCGGTCGCCAACGATAGTTGTATTTGATTAAGCCAGGAACTTGAATCAACAAGTGCAAGAGCGCACCAATAATCACACCATAAACCAAACCTTCAACACCCATGCCAAAGGATGGCAACGTGACCGGTCCTACTCGAAAACCTTTGGCAGGCGCTAAAATCAGCGCGCCAAAGATTTGACCCAAGGTATAAAAAACCGGTGCCAACGCAGGTAACAAGAAGTGCTCATTCGCTTGTAAGCCCGCCATTACCAACCCACTTAACGAGAAGATGAGCGTCGAAATCAAGTTCATCCGCATCAGCTTGGTAGCAATGGCAATCTGTTCCTGAGTAAACCCGGGGGTAATAACATTTTCGATCAGCGGACGTGCAAAAATGGCAAAAACTACCGCCATCAATGCCGTCAACAAAAAGCCAATGTTCAAGATATTCGAGAACAAGTCCCAGGCTTTCTGCTGTCCTTCTTTACCCAAGACTTCGGTCAAAATGGGGATAAAGGCAATCGCCAATGCGCCACCCGATATGAGCATAAAAAGCATATCGGGCAAGTTATTCGCCGCGTTATAGACATCCAAAACCGCTGAAAGCCCAAACTCTTTGGAAATCAACATCTGGCGAACAACGCTTAGTAACTTGTCAAAGCCAAATAAAATGGCAAGCAAAAGAGAAACTCTTGAAAGTCTGCTAATCTTTTTCATATCACTCCATATCAAGCGTCAATTATGCCACAAATCTTGATTAAGCAAATCGGCGCAAGATTGTTTATAATCCTTGTTGAGGCAGGACTATGCGAACACAAAAAACAGGCACTTTATACATCGTTGCCACACCCATTGGCAATCTGAAAGACATTACCCTCAGAGCAATCGACATCCTTAAAAAAGTCGATCTGGTCATCTGTGAAGAGCTCCGCCAAGGTTCAACCTTGCTCAAACGCCTAGAAGTTCACAACGAGCTTCTCCCGCTCAATGAACACAATGAGAGCGAGATGATTCAAAGCATCCTGGTCGAACTGCTCAATGGCAAAAACATGGCGCTGGTTTCCGATTGTGGCACGCCAGTTTTTTCGGACCCTGGTCGCAAACTTCTGCAGATTCTTTACGAATCCTCGGTTCCAGTTCGGACCGTCCCAGGCACTTCTTCGCTTACTGCCGCAATTTCCATTTGTCCACTAAACCTGGATCAATTCACCTTTATTGGCTTTTTACCACCGCAGACCGAAAAACGCCTTTCAGTATTGCGAAGTTATGCGCACACCAACCTTCCATTAATTTTGATGGATACACCCTACCGACTCGGCAAACTACTCAACGAATGTGCTGAAGTCTTTGGAAAAAAGCAAACCGTCTTCCTAGCTTGCGACTTAACCTTGCACAATGAACGCGCATATTTTGGCACCCTCGAAGACGTCATCGCCAAAACTGAAAACACCAAAGCCGAGTTTATGCTCATCATCGACAAACCTCAAAAAAGGCGCGCCAGATGACCCAAGTCCGAAGCTTAACCATCCGAGGTAAGCAACTCCAGTTTCCGACTTTTATGCCGGATGGCACCTATGGGTATGTGCGTGCACTGACCGGGCAGGATTTAAAAACCGTCGGTTTGCAAGCGCTGATGATGAATAGCTTCCATCTCATGCAAAAACCAGGGTCCATTGTGATAAACGCCTTGGGTGGGCTGCATAAAATGGCATCCTGGGAAGGTGTCTTGATGACCGATTCGGGTGGCTTTCAAGCCTATTCCCTCATCAACCAAAATCCTAAATTTGGCTCGTTGAACGAGAAAGGTATCACCTTTTTCCCAGAAGCCAGCAAGCGCAAACTGCTATTAACGCCCGAAAAAAGCATTCAGCTCCAAATGAGCTACGGCTCAGACATTTTGGTCTGCCTGGATGAGTGCACCCATGTCGACGCCGGTAGAAAAGAACAAGAGCGATCCGTAGACCTGACCATCGCCTGGGCTAAACGCGCCCGAAAAACCTATGACCAACTCGTCAAAAGCCGTGGCTGGACTGATGAAGAACGCCCCCTGATCTTCGGTGTCATCCAAGGTGGTGGCGAACTGGATCTCCGTAAAAAATGTGCCGATGCACTTTTGGACATTGGTTTTGATGGTTTTGGCTTTGGCGGCTGGCCATTGGATAGTGACTCCAACCTGATAAGTGATATTCTCGAATATACCCGTTCGCTCATCCCAAGCCAATTCCCCATCCACGCTCTGGGCATCGGTCATCCGGTGAGCATCGTGGCAGCCTATCGCATGGGCTATGAGATGTTCGACTGCGCGCTTCCCACGCGTGATGCCCGCCATGGACGTCTTTACGCGCGAAACAGCAATAAAGCAGACCTGGATGAGAAAGGCGACTGGTTAAAATTCGTTTACATCAATAGTGAGGCGTACATCAGGTCTCATGAGCCCATTTCCGAAACCTGTGATTGTCTGGCTTGCCAGCATTACAGTCTGGGCTACCTCTATCACCTCTACCGCCAACGGGATGCCAACTACCAACGCCTTGCAACCATGCACAACCTGCGCTTTATGACCCAATTGACTGATGATATTCGAGCGATGCATGCCTGAAACAGACCGCCTCCAATCCCTGGTTGACGATATTCAAAGCTCTGCAAAGTATGCAATGCTTTCTCGTGACCTTGTTGAGCAAATTGCACGCGAGGAACTCAAGAACCAAGGCAGTCCAGCAAAAGCGCTTAAATCGAGCCGTACCCGCCTGCATCGACTGGCTGGCGCTTTCATCACGCAGCGGTTAGACTACGCGAAATGGTTAACTATTTTAAAAGACTTGCCCGCCGTTTCCTCTCAAACGCATAAGGAAACACTCAAACAAATGATGCTCCTCCACGCCTCCACACAAGAGCGCTTGCCCTATTTAGAAAAAGTCTACACCGACCTGTTCTCCCTTTTCCCTAGCCCTAAATCCATCTTGGACCTGGCGTGTGGGCTCAACCCGCTTGCCATCCCTTGGATGCCGATTGACAATGAGGTACGGTATCAAGCATATGATATCGTCCTGCCGATGCTCAACTTCCTCTCCGAATATTTCACAATCTTTCGCCCAAAGACAAGCATTTCAGCCAATAACATTGTCGAAAGCATGCCAGAAGGCGATTATGACCTGGTCTTTCTTCTCAAAACAATGCCTTTAATCGCTCAAATGGATAAACATGCACCTCACCGTTTTTTGGATACCTTGTCCTTCAAAACACTCGTCGTTTCTTACCCGCTCAAAAGTCTCGGAAGACACCAAAAGGGCATGGAAAAGACCTACCGTGCCCAATTCGAAGCGTTGATCATTGACAAGCCTTACACAGTCCAGGAATATTGCTTGCCGAACGAACTATTCTATATAATAAGTCATCATGATTAACCAGCAAGATATCCAGGACTTCATTAGCGACGTCCAGAATTCCAAAAAATATCGTGACTTAGCTTTGCCACCGGCTTTCTTAAAAGACTTAATAAACCAGGAACTGAGTCAAACCAAAAATAAACGCCTCGTTAAAGAAGCATTCCGCAAAAAACTCCATGAAGTCATCGCGCCATATCTAGAAGAAATTAACTATCCAAGTGAAACCAATCGTTTGAATACGTTACATGCCGAGGGCATGAGCTATCAGCAGCTCAAAACCTGGGCAATCGAAACAATGCGTAAACATGCTTCTACGCGTGAACGATTGCCTAGACTCCCACTCTTCTATGCGGTTATTTGGCAGGCGATTGGACAACCTAAAAGCATCCTCGATCTGGCATGTGCATTGGACCCTCTCGCTTTACCATGGTTTGATACACCTCAATTAGAAGCATTCTATGCTGTGGACATCCACAAACTACGCCTGGATTTCCTTGACACCTTTTTTCAGCACTACTTCCCTTTTGCAACTACATTACAGCAAGATTTCATTTCCACCCCAATAACCCTCCCTGTAGATTGCGTCTTCCTCTTCAAGGAAGTCCACCGAATGGAAAAACGAAAGTCAGGTAGCACCAAAAAGCTCATCGAAACGCTCAATACACGTCATTTGGTTATTACCCTACCAGCCACTGACCTTCGCGGTCATCACTCCCTCCTCGACTACCACAATCAAATGATTGAGCGTATCGTGAATGGCTTGGATGTAAAGGTCAGCCAGGCTCAAGTGGGCAGCGAGCTTCTTTACTTCATCAAAAAGGCAGAAACAATATGATCCAAGAAGCCTTAAAACGGTATCAAGCTAATCTTTCTCCAGAAGACTTTCAAAAACTGATTGCCAGCTCGGAGAGCAATGCGCCTATTTCAGTACGGGTTAATTTACTCAAAAACCCTGGACCTGAAGATACTTTAAAAGAATGGCAAGAACGCTACGGATGGGGAACAAAACCGGTCCCATTTTGGCAGCATGCTGCCCAGATTCTGAACGCCGAAACCTCACCCAGTCAAACTATTGAGCATCGCTTTGGCTACTACTACATTCAAGACGCTGCCTCCATGCTGCCAGTCGCCCTTTTTAGCCCAATCCAAGAAGGCGAGGTCATTTTGGATATGGCGGCTTCACCCGGCGGAAAAACCACCCATCTCATCGATCGCGCTCTAGAAAAAGCATTCATTCTCGCCAATGATTCCAGCGCATCCCGCCTTTCCGCACTTCGTGTGGTCACCCAAAGTTGGGGTATGGCAAATGGTGCAATCAGCAATTTTGCCGGCGAAAAGCTTGGCGATTGGTTTCCGGAATGCTTTGACAAAATATTGCTCGATGCCCCTTGCAGTATGGAGAGCCTGCGCGTTTCTGAAAGCCACCCTTTTCGTGACATCAGCTTATCGGAGCGTGAACGTCTTGCCTCTCGCCAATATGCATTGCTTGTTTCAGCATTAAAGGCGACCAAGGTCGGTGGGGAATTGGTGTATTCCACTTGTACCATGGCGCCGGAGGAAGATGAAGCCCTTCTTGACGCGTTAATCAAACGCTACCCAAATGCGGTAGAAATTGCAAAAATTGACCCGCAAGATCCGGGAAGTTTTGGGCTCACCCAGTTTGAAGGGCAAACTTTTCACCCAAGCTTACAAAACAGCCTACGTGTTTGGCCACATCTATACGAAACCAATGGATTTTTCGCGGCGAAGCTCATAAAATCAAGCTCTATCGAATCAACATTCCTACAAACGCCTCAACGTCTATTTGCCAGTACCGGTCTCGATATTTTGAATGCCAAAGCGCGTCAAATCATCCTGGACCAACTTCAAGACCGCTATGGACTAAGCCCTAATCACCTGAACCACTTTGAAATTGGGCAACGCGACACCCACCTGCAAATCATCCCTAAAACCTATTTATCCCGCTTTGAAACCCTGCCGTACCACACCATGGGCATGCCATTAGGCAAGGTCATCAAAAACACGCTTGACCCAAGTTTTGAGTTCGTTAGTCGTTTTGGTATGAACTTTACCTATAATGTGTGGGAAATACCTGGTGACCATCTCTCGAACTGGTTAAAAGGTCACGATTTACGCGGGCTCGAATGTCCGCCCAACTGTTCGCCAGGCATTATTGCAATAAAAAATGAGAACGATGTTCTCATTGGTGCAGGAAAATGGAGTGCGCAAAGACTGCGCAATCTCCTTCCCCATCGATTTTTAGCCTGATCTGGCTAAGAAGTTTCGCATATATGCCGGATAACAGCGGTTGAAACCACACAAGCTGTCTCCATACGCAAAATTGTTTCGCCTAATGACACCTGTTGATAGCCATTTTTCTCTGCCAGGTCAACTTCTTCGCGACTAAAACCGCCCTCAGGTCCAATGAGGACGCGGATCTCGGTGGGTTTATGCCCTTGAGAACAGCAAATGTTTTGGTGATTCATCCGTGTAACCGTCGCAGTACCTTCCCAGGCAACAATCTTTCTGGAATCGGTTTGTTCAGTAACCAAAGCCTCATAGCTTTTCACAGGCATCACAATGGGCATAACAGAACGCATGCTTTGTTCTGCAGCTTCCTTGGCAATCGTAGTATAGCGCTCACGTTTTGCTTCAAAACTATCAACATCTTGTACCAAACTTCGGCTGGAAACAAAAGGTTGAAAAATAGTCACGCCAACTTCCGTACACTTTTGGAAAATCCATTCCAGCTTTTCTTTCTTGCTAAGACTAAAACATAAGCACAAGCCTGTTTTGGGTTCAGCACGCCCTGGTTCTTTGTCCACCACCACGCCTTTAATCGCTTGACCACGTTTGATTTCAAGCTCCACAAGATAGGTCATACCGGTATTGTCCAAAACAACCACAGCATCCAAAGTTTCAAGTCGCAAGACTTTTCGAATCTGTCTTTCGATCTCGTCTGGAAATGTTACAACATTTCCATTGATATACTTAGGGTCAATAAAGAATCGATGCATGACTCTATTGTAGCTTATTTTCCAGGATTGGTTATTGAGTTTTTTGTCATTTTTGAGCTCATTCTCAATGTCCAGATTGCATCATTTACCTACGATTTCCAAAGCTTTGTAGTATAACAAGGGCACAAAACTTATGAAAAACGCAAAATTACAAACAACCTTTAAACACTTGGATCTCATTTCCATCGTTTTTGTTCTCGTATTAGTCCTAAGCAACTTTGCGTCTTCGGCAAAACTGATTGATTGGGGCTTCTCAATTGGCAAGATTCCCATGGTTTTCGACGCTGGAACGGTTTTCTTCCCTATTGCCTATGTTGTCGGCGATATTTTGACCGAAGTTTATGGCTTTAAACGTGCCCGTCGCATCATTTGGTTCGGTTTTGGGGCATTGGCTTTCAGCTTTCTCATGTTTTTACTCATCCGCTTTTTGCCTGGCGAAAGCCAATGGCAAGCCGCCGGTGGTCAAACAGCGTTTGACTTCGTTCTCGGTGGGCTCAGTAGCGGATGCATCGTCCTGGCAAGTCTGGCAGGCTATCTAGGGGGCAGTTTTTCCAACGCCATCACCATGGCGCTGATGAAGAATCGCACCCAAGGCAAACACTTATGGACTCGCACCATCGGCAGTACCATCCTTGGCGAATTGCTTGACACCGCTCTTTTTGTTGGTATTGCCACCTTAACAGGCGTTTTTAGCAAAGACCTTTTCTGGTCACTGCTAATCACAAACTATATCTTTAAAGTTGTCATCGAGGTGCTTTGCACACCGATTACCTATTGGTCTGTGAGGAAATTGAAACAATCAGAAGGAATCGATGTTTACACCGATCCTAAAGACCTTAATCCTTTTGCTTTTTGAGTTCTTCTTTGCTTAATCCTTCAATGCAGATGACAAATTCGCCTCGGATTTTGTCTTCTTCGAGCCATGATTTAATCTCGCTCAATTGACCGCGCAAAATTTTCTCAAACTTCTTGGTCAAATCATTTGCCAGGGCTGCTTGGCGGTCCCCTAAAACCTCAATTGCTGAGTCTAAAAACGCCATTAAGCGATAAGGACTTTCGTAAAAGACCAGGGTATGTCCCGAGTCCGCATCCATCGCCAGAAAGCGTTTGCGGGGACCATCCTTCACCGGTGGAAAGCCCTTAAAGATGTAACTATGCATGGGTAAGCCACTCAAAGTGAGCGCCATGACACCCGCCGATGGTCCTGGAATCGATTGCACTTCAATGCCTTCATCCAGCGCCTGGCGTACCAACAAATAACCGGGGTCCGAAATGCCCGGGGTACCCGCATCACTGATTAACGCAATGGTTTCGCCGCGTTTCAATCGTTCAATCAGCTTGGGGGTCACTTTTCTCTCGTTAAAGTTATTCAATGCGGTTTGGGGTTTGCTGATTTCATAATGGTTGAGTAGGATGCTGCTATGGCGCGAGTCTTCACTGGCAATAACATCCACACTTTTAAGCACCTCCACCGCGCGATAGCTCATATCGCCTAAGTTGCCAATCGGTGTCGCTACAAGATAAAGCATCTTTACTCTCCCAGCAGGTCTTTGATACGGGCAATGGTTTCGTCATTATCACGATGCCAGATGCCTGTAATGCCTAAACGTTCGGCCGCTTCAATATTTTCAATAAGATCATCCACGAAAAGACACTCTTCAGGTTTCGAACCAAGTTTTTGCAGTGCAAGTTCATAGATTTCAGCGTCCGGTTTAGCCATCTTTACTTCCGCAGACATTACAAAAGTGTCAACAAATGTGTCATAGGGGTACCACTCAAGCAGGCGTTCCAACGTAGCATCGCCCGCATTGCTTAAAACACCGATTTTATACTGACCCTTTAGGCTTTCAATAAACTTAATCAAAGGCAAATTAGGTCGGTTGGGCGCAGAAATCTGTTGCATCACTTCCTTAGCCTTTTCAAAAGGCATATCCCACTCATCCGCCATCATCTGCCACATTTCCGCTTCAGAAGTCTTCCCGCGCATCACATCCCAAAAGATTTCCGACCCATTCGGGTCCAAAATCATCTTGGCCATGCAATCGCCCTTATTCTGATCCAGGTCTACTAAAAGCTGGTAGAGTTCCGCTTCTTCATGCAAAAGGATGAGGACGTTTCCAAAGTCGAAAATGAGCGTGTTTATCTTCTTCATAGCCCTATTATAAGGCATGCCCCGTGAATTGCAGCGCTCATGATAAAATTTAGCCAGATATCAGAGAGGTTATTATGGAAAGACAAGTCC
>CAZUZM010000037.1:0-13968 GCA_964624615.1 uncultured Anaerolineaceae bacterium | reverse complement strand
TGCGCAGTAAGCAGGATAGGCAGCTCGAGGGCTTGCGCGCCGGCAATCATTTTATGGGCGGCGGCGTTGGCTTTTTCACTTTCGTGGACGACTTTGGCAAGATTACCTTGGATGTCGACGATGACTAAAAGGGCATTTTCAATGGTTAACATGTTTTTTCCTTCGTTGTGTTTTGCTTGTTTCCATTATAATCATAGCATGAATGATTTGAGAACCAAGGATGCGTTTAAGCTTATCGGTGACGCGGCCAAGCTGTGGGCAAGTGATTGGGCAAACCAGGCACTGGTTGGTTTGGTTGCGCTTTTGTGTAGCATGACGATTGTGCTTTTACCGGCTGCAACATTTGGCGTTTTTCATCAGGCTCGTGACCTGGCAAGGGGCAATCGCACTGGATTGATGGGGTTTTGGGCCGGTTTTAAAGGCTATTGGAGGCAAAACCTCACTTGGGGCATTGTTAACCTCTTGGCATATGCTTTTTTCATCTTTGTCATTGCTTTCTATTTCCTGACGACTTCGAGCATGAACTCCGGTGTGCCTCTGGGGATTGCTGGTGCTTTTATCGTTATCCTGGTGTTTTGGAGCATCTGGCAATTTTTAACGCTGTCTTGTTTCTTCTTGCAAGATGATGATCCTTTTATGAAACTTGCCTGGAAAAATGGGTTAGCCATTTTTTTGCGCATGCGAGGGTTTAGCCTTACATTGGGCGTGATTATTTTTGTCTTTTCGATTATTTCTGTCTTTACCTTCATCCCGCTGATGTTGGCAGCTGAAGGCTTGATCGCTATTACCGGTGTGAAGGCTGTTCAGGCAACAATCAAAACAGAGGAAGTAGAATGACGATTCATGGCTAGAAAAATTTTAGGTTATGTAGAACTTATTTGGACGTGTGATAGTTGTGGCACGAAAAATCCTGGTGCCATTAAATCCTGTACTGCTTGTGGCGCACCTCAACCGATTAATGTTCGCTTTGAACAGGTTAATGCCGAGGCTTTTAACTTTATCAAGGACGAAGCCCTCATTCGTATGGCGCAACATGGACCCGACAAGCATTGTCCATTTTGTGGCACGCGTAACCAGGCGGATGCCGTGCAATGTGTGCAGTGTGGTGGCGATTTGACGGTTGGCGCAACCTCAAGGCCGAGCGGTATGCCTGTTGGGCAAAACGGACAACCCACCGAAATGGATTTGGACGCTCCCCGACCTGTGCCGGGTTATGAACGTGCCGGCATGGCTGCCATGCCCAGAAGCTTGGTTTTGGCGATTATTCTCGCGGTTTTGGTCATATGTGGCTTTTTTGTTTGGAATACCATCAAAAGTAATCGCACAACGGATGTCAATGCGCGTGTTTTGAACTCGGCATGGGAGCGTAGTGTGGCAGTTGAGGCTTATCAATCGGTGACGGCGAGTGATTGGCGGGCGAATATCCCCTCAGGGACGACGGTCTTTGGCTGTTCTTCACGCCTGCGTTACACTTCTTCCACTTTTGTGTCGGGTGCAGAAGAAGAATGTGGCGAACCTTATACCGTGGACACTGGCACCGGTATCGGGCAGGTGGTGCAGGACTGTGTTTACAAAGTCTATGCTGATTACTGTAGCTACGAGACCATGCAATGGGTACATATCGATACGGTGACAACGACTGGAACAGATCAGGTACCAAGTTGGCCAGACTTAAATCTGCCACAAAACCAACGCATGGGTGGCAAGAGTGAGCGGTATACCATTCAGTTTGACGTCAATGGTCAGACTTATCGCATGCGTACCAGCGATTTTAATGTGTATCAGCAAGCGTTTCCGGGAAGTTTGTGGACCTTGGCGGTGACACAGGGCGGCGATATCCGCCGGGCAGAACCGCAAAGATAGTTGTTAAGTTGATAAACGAAACCCGCTTCATCTCTAACTGAAGCGGTTTTTTTGGTTCTGGATGGCGTACTCGCTATGCAAAGTGAAGGAAACCAGTCAGAAGTTGGTTTGTGGTGGATGTTTTTTAGATGCCCTCGGTGTCCCACCGAAGGGCAAGATGTCTTGATGCGTTGTGTGATGCGCTCGGTGAGGACACCGGCGCGATCAAGAAACTGACACCGGAACGAACGAAATGCAGAACGACAATATACCTGATAAAACAACATGCCGGCACGAAAAACGTGCCGGCATGAACCATTATCTATTATCCAGAACAGGCAGCTTATGCTTGTTTTACCTCATTAGCGGGGACCATCACCCAGCGCTCACCTTCTTGGTAGGCATAGTTGGGTTCCCAGGCTAAACCAAAGAATTCGACCACGATATCCTTCTTGAGCGGATTGATGGCGATTTCGCGGATTTCGCCTTGCATAGCTTGGTGCTTGTCGCGCAGGGCGTCGATTTCGGCTGCCATTTGTTGTTCGATGGTTGCCAATTCCTCTTTATAGCGTTCAATCATCGCTTCGGATTCTTCCACAGCCAATTTTGCTGAACTGGTGAGGCGGCGTTTGGTTAGGGACCCGGTGATGCTTTTGCGGCTGCCACCGACTATCTTTTTAAGATTTTTGTTGAAGCTGCCAATCCAGCTGAGCGCGGTAGAAAGACCGGTTGCGCCTTCTTCTAATCGGCGACCTTTGAGCGTTTCTTCAAGCTTTTCGTGTTTCATTTCTTCTTTAACGAGCTTGGTTTCTGCCGCAGCTTTCTTTTTGGCATAGGCATCTTGAATTTTCTTGATCGCAGTTTGATTGTCACCCTGAGAGGCGTCTTCACAACGTTTGCTAAAGGCTTCGAGGCTTTCGCCAACCTTGGAACTGAGCTTCAATTCGTCGTTGCGGTAGATGGTTAATGGTGCATTGCGATAGACCCATTCTACGAAATCCTTTTTCAATTCGGCGATGGTTTTTTCATCATCCACCGGATAGCGCAAGCTTCCAAAGGTGGCATTGGGGAGTGGCGCGCTATCAATGCTGTGGAGGTCGACAGGTTCGGCGTCATACTCTTCCCAACGCACCAAGCCACGACCTTGCAAATTGCTAAGTCGAACACCGATTTTGCTTTGGGTGTCGATGTTATGGCTGCGGTTGGCGTAGTAAATAGTTGCCTGACCCATCAAGACCGATTCGTAATGGTAACGCGGTTGACTGCCAACACTCACGCCCTGGCGCATGGCTTGATCATACGCCGCACCGGGATTGACGTTGATGGGCAAATATGCCAAATCTACGCTGGAGGGTAATTTCGGCTCTGTGCTAACGGCTGTGCTTGTGCCGGCGGATGTTTCCGTTACTGGCACAACCTCAGCGGGTGCTTCTTCGGTTTGCATGCTGGCATGTAGCATGGCAATGTCAGCGCCGACCAGGCGGTTAAGGTCCGACAATTTTTCTCGGGTGATGGGACCCGGCAGGTAGTTCATTGCCCAGCGGGTGGTAAAGACCTCTGGACCTTTGGCATGCACGTTATGGAGTAAAAAGACCCGTTTTCCGAGTGCGGTAATGGCTTTGTCAAAATAGGCACGGTCATACCCACCACTAATGCCGTCAAGGCCGTCCAAAAGGCGATTTTTGTCTTGTTCCGTTTGCAAACGCCCAATCATCCAGGTGCCTGCATTGCTCAGTGCTTTGTAGTCCAAGTCAATTGGGTTTTGGGTCGAGAGCACCAAGCCCACACCAAAAGCACGTGCCATTTTGAGCATGCGCAGGATGATAGGTTTACTGGGAGGGTTGGAAACAGGGGGTAGATAGCCAACGATTTCGTCAAAATAGACCAGAGCGCGCAGGTTGCTGGTGCCGGGTTGGCTGCGCATCCAGCTTTCGATAGCGGAATAAAGCAGGGTAACGAAGAACATGCGCTCCTGGTCGCTGAGGTGGGCGAGGTAAAAGACACTGTGGCGGGGTTTACCGTCGGGTGCGTAGAGGAAACTGCCAATGTCCAACGATTGACCTTTAAGCCAGTTTTCGAAACTTGGCGCGGCGATGAAGTTGTTGAGTAGCATCGCTAAGTCGAAGCGGTCTTTCTCTGCGTAGAACTTGCTCATCGCAAAGACACCCAGCTTTTCAAAAGGTGGGTTTTGGACTTGCAAAATGAGGTTTTCAAGGTTGAGGTCCTTGCCTTGGCTCCAGTTGTGTTCAAAGATGTTTGACAGCAGGATGTGTTCCCGCGAGCGGATGGGGTCAATGTTTTTGAAACCAACCAGTTCAAGCAGTGCGGTTACTGTGCTACTGATTGTTTCGCGTAGCATTTCTTTGTTTTCTTCCCAATCGAGCTTTGGCGCGCGCAGGGAGCTGAGTATACTGACCGGTATAGCGCTGGTAGAGCCGGGGCTATAGACAGCATAGTCAACGGTGTTGCTTAGTTTTTCCATGCGTTCTTTGTCGATGCCTGAGCGTTCCAAACCTTTTGCCCATAAGCCAGCAGCGCCAGCGGCGGCTTCTTGCACTGTTTGGCCTTCGCGTTTGGCAGCGTCTTCATCTACCCAGGGCTCAAAATCAGAAGGCTGCAAATTGGGGAAGTGTAAGAGGTGATTGGTGAGGTCGCCCTTGGGGTCAATCAAAATGGCGGGGATGCCTTTGAGGGCAGCTTCTTCAAGCAAAATGATACCCAAACCAGTTTTACCTGAACCGGTCATGCCGACGATAACGCCGTGCGTTGTCAGGTCTTGTGGGTCGTAAAATGTCAGTTTTTCGGGAATGGCTTTGCCTTCAGTAAGATCGAATGCCTGGCCAAAATAAAATTCACTTGGGTTGATTTCCATCGTCAGCTCCTCAGTCCTTAATCGTTAACCAATTATAGTCTAAAGCGCACGGTTTTCAGTAGAAAAATTGACGAATATAGGTTTGATAAAAAAAGACCCTTGCATGGTTGCAAAGGTCTTTTTAGGGTTTATAACCAAGAATTAGCGGCTGGGATGGTTAGAGCCCCAATAGCCACGGCGGATGGGGGTGATATCTTCCACAGTGATGAATGCTTCGGGGTCGACGCTGCGCGCTAAATCTTCCACCTCTTTGACTTGTTTGCGGCGGACGGTGAGGTCACACATCCACACATCGCCTTCTTTACCCGTCGCGGGGATTTCGGTCACGGCAAAATCGTTTTGGCGTAAAGTGTCTGCCACTTCTGAACCAGGAAGTTGGGTGATAATAATCATATGGGCATAACCGATAGCCAATTTGCCTTCAATCCACATACCGACAACGCCACCGGTTGCAAAACCAGCAGCATAGGCAACAACTTTGAGCACGTTGTTGACGTCTTTGAGAACGATGTTGATTGAGAGCACATAGATAACCATCTCTACGAAACCCAAAACCCAAGCGATGGCGTGTTTGTGACGCATACCCAACACGATACGAACCATGTCCAATGCCATGCCTACGACTCGTACGATAAAAATAAGCAAGGAAATGATCAAGGTTGTTGAGCTAAATTCCAAAACAAAAGGTCCCATAGGTCCTCCTAATCTTCAAACTTTTTTGCCCCAAGCATGGCTGGATAGTACAGTTCGGTCATATATTCCTTGACCATGCGGGTCATCGAGAAAGCCGGTGAGCTGCTGCGCATGCATTCTTTAACGCGTTGAATCCAGTCAGCGGGCAAGCCATCGGCACTGCGCTTATTGTAATAAAGCGGCACAATTTCGTTTTCGAGCGTTTCATAAAGGCTGTTTGCGTCGGCGTTATCCTGGGCATTGAGGTCATGATATTCGGTTTCATCACCGATTGCCCAGCCGTTCATGCCGTTGTAGCCTTCAGCCCACCAACCGTCCAGCACAGAGAAGTTGAGCACACCATTCATCGCGGCTTTCATGCCACTGGTGCCGCTGGCTTCACGTGGGCGGCGAGGCGTATTCAGCCAAACGTCCACGCCCTGGGTGAGGTATCGCGCCATATTCATGTCATAATCTTCCAGGAAGACCAAGCGTCCACCATTGCGGGCGTCTTTGACGGCGTGGTAGACCTCTTGAATCATGCGCTTGCCAGGCTCGTCACTGGGATGGGCTTTGCCAGCAAAAATGATTTGAACCGGCATCTTGGGGTTGCTGATGATGCGCATCAGGCGATCCCAATCCCTGAAAATGAGGTTGGCGCGTTTGTACGTTGCAAACCTTCGGGCAAAACCAATGGTTAGCGCACTAGGTTCAAGTAAAACGCCACTGGCCACAGTCTGAACCGGATGGACGTTGTTGTGCGCCCATTGGTAACGCGCGCGGTTGACCATATAGTTGACCAATTTTCGTTTGAGGTGGAAGCGAATTTGCCACAGTTCAGTGTCGTCAATCTTTTCAATGCCTTCCCACATTTTAGGATCGTCAATGCGATTGACCCAGTCATGCCCAAAAGTGCGGTTGTAAAGTGCGGCAATGCGGCGTGCTAACCAGCTGCCGGTATGCACACCGTTGGTGACCGATGTAATCGGCACGTCATCAGCCTCAGTGCCTTTCCACAAACCTTGCCACATGTGACGTGAAACGTCGCCGTGCAATTTTGAAACACCATTGCGGTAATCCGAAAGGCGTAAAGCAAGCACAGGCATGCTAAAGACTTCATCAGCCCAGTCGGTTTTGACTTTGGCGAGGTTCAAAAAACCTTCGCGATCTAAGCCGAGTTGGCTCCAGTATTGACTAAAGTACTTATCCACCAGCCAAATGGGGAATTCATCATTGCCGGCAGGAACGGGTGTATGGGTGGTGAAGATGTTGGAAGCACTGACGATTTCTTTGGCTTCTTCGAGTGTCTTGCCCTCAGCGATAAGCTGGCGCAAACGTTCCAGGCTGAGGAAAGCCGAGTGGCCTTCGTTCATGTGGTAAATGTCGGCTTTGATGCCCAGGCGTTCTAAAGCGCGCATGCCACCAATTCCCAGCAGGATTTCCTGAGAAATGCGTAATTCAGGGTCGCTGATGTAGAGCTTATCGGTTAGTTCGCGGTCCAGCGGGCTGTTTTCGGGTAAGCCCGTGTGTAAAAGAACCAGTTTGACACGTCCGACCTGGAGCTCATAGAGCCGTGCCCAGAGTTTGCGCCCGGGTAAATCAACTGAAATTTTGAGGGGTTCGCCCTGTTCATCATAGAGTGCTGCGATGGGCAAATCGTCAAAATTGATTTCAACATTGTGAGCCACTTGCCAGCCATCTTCAGTGATCTGCTGTGCGAAATAGCCATAGGTATAAAGAAAACCAACTGCCGTGAAGGGTAGGTCGAGGTCGCTGGCTTCTTTAACATGGTCACCACTCAATATGCCCAAACCACCGGCATAGACTTTGAGCGACTCGTGTAAGCCATACTCAAAAGAAAAATAGGCGATGTGGTCGTCTTGAAGCTGTGGGTAGTTCGCGCGGAACCATGTGTCTTTGTTGTTCATATAGGCGTCAAATTCGCGCATCAGAAGATCGTAGCGCGCCAAGAAATAGCGGTCCTTGATCAAATCTTCAAATACTTCAGGCTCAACCTTGCGTAAAAACACAACGGGATTATGGGTTGAAAGATCCCAAGTGAGCTCATCAATGTCTTTGAATAATCGGGCAGCCTCAGGGTTCCAGGTCCACCAAAGATTGTGGGCAAGGTCTGCCAGGCGCTTGATGCGATAGGGCAGCTTAAAGCTGTCGGGCAAGCGTCGTTCGATATTTTCCATAGTAACCTCTTTCACAGATATGGCGCAATTTGCGCCATGAAATTTTAAATAGTCAATGTATCAACTAAACCATCTTCGGATTATACTCTATCTAGCTTTTTCGTCGCTTAGTTGACCCCGCGCCAGTATAAGGTGGTGCGACAATGGTGATGGTATGGCAGAGCCTTGTATCCATCAGGCGGCTAAGAAGTCGCTGATCAAGTTCAGAAAGCTGGCGGGCAGTGGTAATCACCGTGGGCAGTTCGGCAACATAGCGATAGTTGAAAAGCTGATAGATTTTCTCACGTGACCAAGGGGTTGCCGATTGGGTATCCAGGTCGTCGAGAATGAGAAGACGTGTGGAACGGATTTCTTCAAATCGTTTATCAAGGCTTTGCGTGCTATTGGGCGCGAAGGTAGCGCGCAGATAGTCTAATAAATCGGGCACACCGACAAAAAGAGGTGGCGAGCCCAACTCAGCCTGGTAGTTCCCGATAGCCGCAGCAAGGTGTGTTTTACCGGATGCGTAAGGGCCTTGAAAAATAAGCCAGCCATGGGGCTCTTTGGCGTATTTTTCCGCCTCGTCAAGCGCGAATTTGAGGCTTGCCTTGTCCTCCGCCAGTATTTTGGGTTCATTCTGCCTCAAACTAAAACTTTCGAATGTCTGCTTATTGTGCAAATTGAGGCTAGAAAGTTCAGGATGGCCAACTTCATCCATTGGATTGCGGAAGTCTGGTGCCAGGATGTCAACGCGTGTGACGAGTTCAGGGTCCATCAGGCGTGAGCGGATGCGACCTTCAAAATCTTCAAAGTGGTAGTTACTGGTGATGACAGTAGGTAGCTGACTGATATAACGGTGATTGATAATTTGGAAGAGCTTTTCTTGTGCCCAGGCAGTGGAGCTTTGGGTGCCAAAGTCGTCCAGAATGAGCACAGGCACGTTGCGAATTTCAGCAAAGCGGTCTTTGAAGCTGCTTTCGCTATCGGGATTAAAGGAGAAACGAAGCCAGTCTAATAAGTCGGGCACTGTGAGGAACAGCGTGCTGATGCTTTGTTTGATGGTTTCGTTAGCGATTGCTGCGGCAAGGTGGGTCTTGCCAGAACCATAGGTGCCGGTCAGTAAAAGCCAGCCCTGACGCATTTCGGCGAAGTGTTTGGCGGAGTTATAAGCCTGTTGCAAAGAGGCAGCCAGTTGTGGCGCTAATCCAAGCCGTCCACGAGGCATAAAAGTTTCAAAGGTTAAATTTCGCAGGCTGCCCAAATTGCTAAAGTTGTAGAGTTTGTCGCTTTTGTTGCGATTAACATGCTCCATTCGGCAGCTACAAATACTAATTTTGCCAAATTCAGGATGGTCAATAGGTAAATCGCGACCAACAAAGCCTAGACCCTGGCAAATGGGACAATTCGTTGCGCCAAATTGTTGGCTGATCGGATCAGGTTGATAGTCCGATGCTGGTTCAGGGTTCATTGCGCTCTTGCTGTTCTCGGGCAAGTTTTCTAAATGCTTCGATATCGCTTTGATGTCCTTCATGTTTTTGGTCCCGTCCTCTGTCTTTCCACGCATTTAAGATGGCTCTTACATATTGCCAGTTGCGCACATTGCGGTGCACAGCCTCGCGCAGGGCGTCTTCAATCCATGCCGCGGGGAATTCTTTTTCATCTTGTTTGAGTTGTTCAGCCATCATTGGTGTAATGATGCCAATATGGGTTTCGTATAATTGATAAATATTAGGGCGTTTTTCTTCTAAACCTGGCTTGCCAGTCATGGTGCCGTCTGCTAAATTTTTTTCTTCTAAAGTCAATTCCTGTAAAAAGAAGCGTCCAGCAGGCGTTCCTGGAAGCAAGTGTGAAGCCCCTGCTTCTTCCCAACTTAGTAAAAATCCCTGTTCTAAGAGTACTTTTAAGGAGCTTTCCAAGACTTCTTGTTTTCCACCATGCCATCTTGAGAAACTCTCCAACAAGCTCCGCTTGGGGAGGCTCAGCAGCTTATCGCCAACGCTATGCGCCGTTGCAAAAAAATGTAGAAGCAGCAAAAGGGCTTCAGGTTTCAGCCCCGCACAGGCACTCACAAAATCACGCGGGATGCTAATAGAATGGATATCAGTGCTGAAACCAGGGTTGGTTTGAAAGTTGGGTGGCTCAGCTGGCTTCAAAGCTTGGCTCATCGAGGCATCTCTTGGCGAACGGCGTCGCGGAACATAGCCAGACGTTCAACAAAGACCAATTCGATACCGCTGTGGGTTGGACCATTACGGTGTTTGGCGATTGCCAGGCGTGCCAGGTTGTGGAAGGGGCTATCTTCGTTCATTTGGTCGGGACGGTTGATAAACATGACGATATCGGCATCCTGTTCCAATGAACCTGATTCACGTAAGTCTGAAAGCACGGGTTGCTTATCTTGCCGTTGTTCAACCGCACGCGAAAGTTGGGCGGCTGCCAAAACAGGCACCTTGAGTTCGCGAGCCAGGATTTTGAGGAAGCGCGAGATGTAGGAAACTTCTTGAACACGGTTGTCTGTGCGGATATCTGAAGACATGAGTTGCAAGTAGTCGACGATAACCAAGTCTAAACCATTTTCTGCCTCAAGACGTTTGCATTTTGAGCGCATCTGCAAGGGCGTAATCGCAGGTGTATCATCAATAAAAATATGTGCATCACCAAGGTTTCCCAGGACATGCCACGTGCGATCCCATTCTTCCTGGTTTAGTTTCGCGGAACGTAGCTTTTGGGAGTCGATATCCGTTTCTTGAGAGACCATACGGTGAAGCAATTGTGTATCGGACATTTCCAAAGAAAAGATGGCAACATTGCGCTTTAGCCGCATCCCAACGTGCTTTGCGATTCCGAGTAAGAAGCCGGTCTTACCCATACCAGGACGACCAGCAACAATGATCAAGTCAGACTTTTGCATGCCATCCAAAATGGTGTCAACATCCCGGAGTCCAGTTTCGAGCCCGCTTAAGCCCTCGGGTTTACCCTGGTTTTCTTCCAGCTGGTCACCGTACTTTTTAGCAACAATCTTCATGGGAAGCAGTTCGTTGTTGAAGCGGTCTTGGCTAACGCTAAAAATTACGTTTTCTGAGGCGCCAAGAACATCTTCTATTTTCATGTCTTTGCGGTGAGCAACTTTTGCGATTTCGTTGGCAGCATTGAGAAGGCGTCTTCTAAGTGCCAGCGAAGCAATGGCATCGGCGTAGGTTTCGGCATGCAGGGAGCTTGGTACCAGATTCGTGAGGCTAATCAAGTATTCCATGCCACCACAATCTTCAAGCTTGCCTCGGTTTTCAAGCTCTTGCTTGACGGTCAACACGTCCATATACTGACCTGTGCGAAAGAGGCTGACAAAGGCATCCCAAATCCATTCGTGGCGATGGATGTAGAAGTCTTTGGCGTTCACTCTGGGAGCAACGTCCACATAAGCATCGGGATTGATGAGAATCGAACCAATAAGGGCTTCTTCAATATCCCGGTCGTGAAGTTGGGTCGGAACGAGGTTTTGGTTTTGGGGTTGAAAATCTTGATCGCTCATGCTGTGCCTTTAGTTATCGTTTATCTTGGGGAAAAGGACGTCGGAGATGTCTAAATCACCATCATCGTCGTCATCGTCATCATCGTCGTCATCGTCATCATCATCGACTTCATTATCGACTCCATCATCATAAATGAGGGATTCTTTGTTGACGAATGCTTCGATGGGGTCTTCTGTTGTGGCTTTGGGTTTTTCTTCTGTGCTTTTCTGCTCGTTTTCAAGGGATGAGAGAAAGTCGCTGAAAACAGAAAGATCCTCGTTTGGGCTATCTTCATCTAAACTCACCGTACTAAGGTCGTAGCCCTGGCGTTCTTCGGGTTGAATGGCAGCCTTGGCAAGGATGTCTTCGCTCACAAGAATGGGTACACGTGCGCGGACGAGCATAATGAGCGCATCGCTGGGGCGACAGTCAATGTTGACTTGCTTGCCATCTTGCAGAACGACAAGTTGGGCAAAATAGACATCTTCCTCAATGGCAATGATTTCGACCCTCAGGAATTGTCCTCCCAGGGATTGAATGGCTTGGAGCAGAAGGTCATGTGTCAGTGGTCGTGCGGTTTGGACACCTTGGAGAGCGATGGTGAGAGCTTCGGACTCAAATAGACCGATCCATATAGGCAAGTAACGCTCGCTGTTTTTGTCTTTAATGACCACAACGCGGTCTTGGTTGGTTAGGCTGACCCTAACGCTATC
Source organism: uncultured Anaerolineaceae bacterium (assembly GCA_964624615.1). Lineage (GTDB taxonomy): Bacteria > Chloroflexota > Anaerolineae > Anaerolineales > Anaerolineaceae > Mesolinea. Next base: position 2,183 of record CAZUZM010000037.1, on the reverse strand, counting down.
AATCTCACATTCAACCATTTTTGTCATCATTCACCATTCCCGGAATTCATTAATACATGGGTGATTCTAACACGCCATGGGGCTTTAATCATCACTTTTTCAGATTATTTAAGGAAGCCACATGTGCTGATACGATGAAACACCTCAATTCCTGGCAATTCTTAAAGAAAGCTAGCGACTTTCACCAAAAACTTCTTGTTTCAACTATAATTGCTAAGCTGACATTCTTTAACATTCTTAAGGATTGACAGGGGAAAGAAGTCCCAGATTGATTTTAATTGGTGAAGGCATAGCTTGAAAGCAAACGAACTATCAGTATTACTCATAGAAGGGAACCGCAAGCAAAAGTACACTTTTGCGGCTGATTTGGAGCAAAAGGGCTTTGATTTGCGCGTGGTTGGCAGCGGTACCGCTGGTCTTGATGCTATTCAAGAATTGGTCCCTGAGGTGTTGGTGATCAATGCAATGAGTTTGCGTACCAATGGTTTGCGTATTACGCACTGGGTGCGAAGTGCCTGGCCCAATCTCCCAATCATTCTGATTGTTGATGAGGATGAGGCGATTCCTAAGGCGCCACAGGCAAATATCCTTCTTCGGTTGCCTTTTACCGTTCAAAAACTTATCAACCGGCTGCGCTTGTTTAGTAACGTCAAACGCAAACATATTATGAAAAAGGGTGGCTTAGAGCTGAACACCCAATCCTGTGTGGCACAATATCGTGGTAAAGAAGCCCATTTAACCCCACGGTGCTTTGCGCTTCTGAAGGTGATGATGGAAAAACCCGGCAAGGTGCTAAGTCGCGCAGAATTGTTCAGCCGTGTGTGGGAGACTGACTTTACTGAAGATACACGCACATTGGATGTGCATGTCAGTTGGCTGCGCACTGCGTTGGAAGAAAACCCACGGCAGCCCGAGCTCATCCAAACGATACGCGGCATTGGTTATAAACTCAACCTCTAAGCCAATACCATTGAATTCAAACAAAAAAATGCCCCGAAAAACGGGGCATTTCCTTCTTAATGTTGATTTGCTTTAGATGCCGCCAACACCCATGACGAGTGCCAAGAGCAGACCGCCAGCAATCACGCTGCCAAGTTGGCCTGCGGTGTTGGTACCCATGGCGTGCATCAGAATGAAGTTGGTGGGATCTTCGTCCAGTGCCATTTTGGCGGACAAGCGACCCGCCATTGGGAAGGCTGAAATGCCACAAGCGCCAATCAAAGGGTTGACCTTGTTTTTGGTAATCAGCGCCATCAACTTGCCAAAGAGCAAGCCGGCGATGGTGTCTACTACGAAGGCGCCTAAGCCCAGAACTAAAACGAGCAGGGTTTTGACGTTCAGGAAGCTGTCACCGGTCATGGTAGAGCCAATCGACAGTCCCAGGAAGAGCGTGGCGATATTGATGAGTTCATTTTGAACCATCTTGCTCAAACGATCAACAACCAAAGCCTCGCGCAGCAGGTTACCGAGCATCAGTGCCGCCATGAGTGGCGCGGCATCGGGGGCCACCAAGGCGACCAGTACCGTGACCAAAATGGGGAAGATGATGAGGGTCAAGCGGGAGACTGGTTTGGGGGCATATTCCATGCGAATGAGGCGCTCTTTGCGGGAAGTCATCACCTTCATGATGGGAGGTTGGATGATGGGGATGAGGCTCATATAGGAATAAGCCGCCACCGCAATCGGCGCAATCAGCTCTGGGTCGGCCAACTTGTTGGCAACGAAAATGGCAACTGGGCCATCTATCGCACCAATCGAACCGATGGATGCTGCGTTTTTCAGGTCAAAGCCGAGCACAATCGCCAGCAAAAGGGTGAAGTAGATACCAAACTGACCTGCCGCGCCCAAGAGTACCAGGCTCGGTTGCGAAAGTAAGGGGCTAAAGTCGATCATCGCGCCGACACCGATGAAGATGAGCAGCGGAAAGAGCTCGGTCTTGATACCGGCATCATAGATTACTTTCATGAAGCCGGTGGCATTGGACATGCCCAGGTTTGCAAGCAAAGCACCAAAACCGATGGGCAGGAGCAAAACGGGCTCAAAGTCTTTGGCGATGGCGAGGTAAATTAATACCAAGGCGACCACAATCATGACCGCGTTTTTCCAGCCAAAAGCCGTGAAGCCTTTACTGACTTCGGCAATTAATTCCGTAAAATCAATCATCTGGCCTCCTAGTCTTGCCA
>CAZUZM010000036.1:0-14522 GCA_964624615.1 uncultured Anaerolineaceae bacterium | reverse complement strand
CGGATTTGCGCTTCTTTTCGTGTTCGAGGCTGGCTTGTCTGCCAATGAACCAGGCAGAGTTGAAGCGCACGAAGGAAATGAAGCCGGCGTCGCCAACGGTCAAATTGAAGTCACCACCCATTTCGTGGCCATAGAGGGGCAAGCCAGCTTCGGTACGCAAGGAGTCGCGCGCGCCGAGGCCGCATGCCACCAAGCCATGATCCTTGCCTTCTTCGAGCAGCGCGTTCCAAAGGGCAACAGCGCGGTCGGGATGAACAAAGATTTCAAAGCCCATTTCTTCACCAGTGTAACCCGTGCGAGAAACAATCACTGGGATGATTCCCAGATGGGTGTCGCAGAGTTCACCACGGCCAAGGCGGCTGATTCGGTGGTCTTGGCAATGGTCACAGGCAAGACCAAGCAAAATATCACGGCTGGTGGGACCTTGAATGGCCATGCTGACCAATTGGTCTTTGCCAGCGGCGGGATCTTTGAGGTTGCGCAATATGCAGCTTCTGCCGGGAACCTTCACCCAGGGCTGTTCGGGGTCAACCATAACCGCACCATTCTTGACAGCGGTGAGCCAAGCCCAGTCTTTTTCCTCGTTGGCAGCGTTTACAACCAACAAGTAGCGGTCTTCGTCACGACGGTAGATGATGAGGTCATCAATGACCTTGCCGTGTGGATCTAAAAGATGTGCATAGGTTGATTCGCCGATTTCGAGGAAGACGGTGTCATTGCCGGTGACCGAGTCGAGGAAGACGGCAGCTTCGGGTCCTTCACATTGGAAGACGCCCATGTGGGTCACATCAAAGAGACCCGCGGCTTCGCGGACGGCTTTGTGTTCGTCCATCACTGAGCTGTACCAAACGGGCATGTCGAAACCAGCAAAAGGCACCATCTTTGCGCCCATCGCAACATGGGTGTCATACAGAACGGTTCGCTTGAGGGCTTCGTTCTGAGGAGCTTCCCAAACGAATTCCGGTAGACCGGGTTTGGTCACGCCTTTGGCTTTGGCAACATACCAAGGTTTGTCCTCGTCTACGCGTTCACCATCCTGGATGTAAGCAGTGGGTTCGGCGGGTAAGATGGAGATAGGACCAGGAATTCTGATGGCCAGGTCTTCGTCATAATAGGTAAAACCGGTTGAAATGCCGTTTAGCCATGTGCCTGCCAAACCGAGGTTGTTGGCTGGGATGGTCAGGTTGTAGAGTTTGGGGGTAATGCAGGTTAGGGTCGCATCAATGTCACCGCAGGTTGTGTGCATGCGGGTGGGTTGAGCTTCACCAGGTTTCAAAGCTTCGATGTCGCTGGTCAGGGTGTAGTTGAGGAAGGTGCGAACGCCTGCGCCACTCAGTTCAAAAGCACCATAACCATCAGTGGGATGGTCGCTGGCGTAGTGATAGTGGGGCAAACTGTGCTTGGTGGGGATTTCGTCAGCGGAAGGCTTAGAATCAGCCAAGGCACGCACGGCGTCATTGACGATGGTCATGGTGCGGAAGTCAACCTTCGCGCGGGCTTTTTCACCACTGCGGGCTGGCATCGGGTAGGTCTTGGTGGCGTCGAAGAGTTGCACGATCAAGCCGGCAATTTCTTCCATTTCGGCTTCTTTGAAACCGCGTTGGGTCAACCAAGTGCTGCCGAAGCGGATACCGGTCGCGCTCAGAGCGGAGCGGTCACCCGGGATGGTGTTGCGATTGGTAACGATACCCACCAGGTCAAGAATACGTGCACCAAGGTCACCGTTGAGGGGCGTTCCATCGGGACCCTTGAAGGTCTTGCAGTCCAAAAGCGCCATGTGGCTGTCGCTTCCGCCATAGGGCACACGCGCGCCGTTGTCGATAAAGCCTTTAATGAGGGCTTGGGTATTTTTAAGAGTCTGCTTTTGCAGTTCCACGAATTGCTCGGTGGTCGCCAATTTAAGCGCTAAGGCTAAAGCGGCGGTGGTGTTCATGTGGGGGCCACCTTGTTCGCCAGGGAAGACACCCTTGTCGATTTCTTCACCGAGTTCACGGTCTTGGGTAATGAGCACTGCGCCACGAGGACCACACAGGGTCTTGTGGGTTGTGAAGCTAACGATGTCGGCGATGCCGATGGGAGAGGGCACAACCTTGGCAGCAATCAAACCAGCGATGTGGGAACAGTCAGCCAGGAAGTAGGCACCCACTTCGTCGGCAATTTCACGGAATTTCTTCCAGTCAGGGATCCAGGGATAGGAAGTGTAACCCGCGACGATAATCTTGGGTTTGACTTCTTTGGCGATGTTCATAATCGCGTCGTAATCCATGCGTTCGGTCTCGGGGTCGACTGAGTAATGGTAAGCGTCGAAGACCAGACCAGAGCGGTTGACGGGCGCACCGTGGGTCAGGTGACCACCATGCAGGAGGTCCATGCCCAAAATGGCATCACCGGGCTTGAGCAAGGCGGTATAAACGGCTGTGTTGGCAGGAGCACCAGAAAGCGGTTGCACGTTCACCCAAAGGTCGTCGGCAGTGTGGTCATTGGCGGCGAAGAGTTCAGCAGCGCGTCGGCGAGCCAAAGCTTCGAGCATGTCAATGTATTCCACGCCCTTGTAATAACGGGGATCACTGTGGCGACGATAGCGCCCGAGTTGGTAGGCGTAGTCCATGATGGTCTCTTCATCCTGGTAACGCGTTTCAGGGCGGGGATAGCCTTCAGCATAGATATTCTGGAAGGAGGACCCTAAAAGCTTTCGCACCGCAAGGGGTGCCATGCTTTCACTGGGGATCATGATGAGACGACGCGCCTGGCGCTCGTTCTCAAATTCGACCAATCCAGCGATGTGCTGGTCGTAGGCTGAAACGTCTTGCTTAAATAGAAAGTCAGTCATTTATCACATCCTTGTGTTATTTTTTGGGGGTTGAAAGGTGCCAAAATAGGGCACATGGTAGCGGATTGAAGGTGTGGAGGCACAGCAACTTGAAACGAAGGTTTCAAAGTTTGACATACTCCGTTAAAAGGTAAAAAAGCTATGCGGATTTCCATCAATTCTATTGTACCTCAAAGCCAGAAAAAAACGCCGAGTCTTTTCCATGTTTTGCTCGGAATCCACTAAATATTGGACGTATACCAAGGCTAGACATCTTATATGGTCTTAAACCCCAAGCACCTTATAATTCAAGGTATGCAAGAAGATTTTGACGCGATTGACGAAATTGAACTGATCAATCATGCGAAGACGGACACTGAGGCTTTTGGCCTTCTCTATGACCGATATGTGGTGCGGATTTACAATTACATCTACTATCGGGTCAGCAATGTGGGTGATGCCGAAGACTTGACCGCCAAGGTTTTCTTTAAAGCGCTGGACAATATCGGTAAATATCGCCATATGGGCTTGCCTTTTTCAGCTTGGCTCTATCGCATCGCGCACAACCAAGTAGCAAATTTTCACCGTGACCGATCCAAAGTGAAAGAAATTTCCATTGATGATTTGGTCATTTCTGATACCGCTAGAAACCCTGCACCGGAACGGGCATTGCAAATCAGCGAAGAACAAAACGCTTTGTTGCGCTTGGTGAACGATCTTAGCCCTCAAAAACGAGAGCTGATTGTGCTCAAATTTGCGCATCGCTTGAGTAATGCTGAGATTGGGCAAGTATTGGGTAAATCTGAAGGCGCGATTAAAAGCCTGTATCATCGCACTTTGCTTGAATTACGCGATTTGGTGAGTGAATATGATCTTTCTTGAAACCAATGAGCATAGTTGGGGTTTGTTAAGATAACAATGGAGAAATTAGATTATTCAATGATGAGCCAAGCTGAAATCAGTTTAATGGAAGCCTTTTTGGAAGAAGGATTGGGGTCGCACAAGCCTAAAATTGATTTTCAAGCTTCGCTAAAGGACCGCTTGACCCGAGCAAAACCTTTTAATCGACGCAAGCGTATTGCGAAAGTCTGGCTGACCTCCTTAGCCTGTGCTGCTGCGGGCGGTGCTATCTATAGTTTGGCTTATCTTATCCGTCGTAAATGCCATCAACGCATCTAAAAACAAAGTCTGGCTTGTGATAAAATCTTAGTATGACCGCAAAAATTGTTTTTATGGGTTCGCCTGATTTTGCCGTCCCCAGTCTTGAGGAATTGGCAAAAGTCTACAACGTGGTGGGTGTGGTGACGCAGCCAGACCGACCTTTTGGCCGTGGGCAGAAGCTTGCCCCAAGTGCGGTGAAGGCGATTGCAGAAACCTTGGACTTGCCCGTTTTTCAGCCTGAAAGCATGCGCTCTTCTGAAGCTTTGGCACAACTTAAAGCCTGGCAACCAGACTTGATGGTTGTAGCCGCTTACGGGCAGATTTTGCCCAAGGAAGTTTTAGCTGTTCCCAGCAAAGGCTGTTTGAATGTGCACGCCTCTTTGTTGCCTCGTTGGCGAGGGGCATCACCCATCCAGGCAGCCATTGAGGCTGGGGATCCTAAAACCGGCGTCACCATTATGGAAATGGTTTATAAACTTGATGCCGGACCCATTGTGGCTCAGCGCGAGGTGCCGATTCGCTCGGCGACTTTTGCCGATGAATTGGGACAACAGCTGGCTTACCTCGGTGCGCTAACCTTGGTTGAAATTTTGCCAGCTTATCTGGGCGGAACCTTGAAAGCCATTCCTCAGGACGACTCTTTGGTGACTTATGCACCCATGCTAAAGAAGAGCCAAAGCCGTCTCAATTTTAATGAAAACGCTGAGCTACTCGCACGCAAGGTGCATGCCTACCATCCTTGGCCTGGTACGTCATTTGAGCACAAAGGACTGCATATCAAGGTGCTGGATGCTCATGTTCACTATACCTATAATACTGAACCGGGTTTGAAATATGCGGTGAATGGCTTGCCAGCTGTAGGCACTGGTCAGAACCTCTTGGTGTTGGATAAGCTCCAGCCTGCGGGTAAGAAACCCATGTCTGGGGAAGACTTCTTGCGCGGTCAGCGTGATTGGCTGGAACTGGATTAGTATTCCCTAGTTTTTAGTCTTTAAATATCAGAACTATCGTCAGAAAAATATTTTAATCGCCACTCATAGAGCAAATTAAGGGCTTGGATGGGTGAAAGACCTTCTAAATCAAGCTTTTTGAAGGCTTCGACCATTGGGTTGTTTTCGGGGAAGAGGCGGATTTGCTGTTGGGTTTCAACTTGCTTGGGTAAGGCGCGTTCGCCACTGGCTTCAAGCTGCTTGAGCACTTGATTGGCGCGATTGATGACCGGCGCGGGTAAACCTGCCAGTTGGGCCACATGGATGCCATAGGATCGGTCGGCGCTGCCGGGTAGAATTTTATGCAAGAAAATGACTTTGCCATCGGCTTCGGTGACGGCCACGTTATAGTTGCGCACACCTGGGAAAAGGTCTGCCAGGTCGGTCAGCTCATGGTAATGGGTGGCAAACAGGGTGAAAGGTTTCAGTTTTGGATGGCTATGCAGGTACTCGATAATGGCCCAGGCGATTGAGATGCCGTCATAGGTGCTGGTGCCCCGTCCAATTTCGTCCAGAATGAGCAAACTGCGTGGGGTGGCATTGTTCAGGATGTTAGCCGTTTCGATCATCTCCACCATAAAGGTGCTTTGGCCTTGGTGAATTGCATCCTGTGCACCGATACGTGTAAAGACACGGTCTACCAGTCCGATTTCAGCCTCTTTTGCGGGTACAAAGCTGCCCAGTTGTGCCATAAGCACAATTAAGACCAGTTGGCGCAAGATAGTGCTCTTGCCGCTCATGTTGGGACCGGTGATCAACTTAATAATCTCGCCATCTTCAAAGGTGAGGTCATTGGGGATGTACCGGTCTACGGTGTGCATGCGTTCAACCACGGGATGGCGCCCTTCGATGATCCGCAGTCCCTTTTCGTTGTGTAAGACTGGGCGAGTGTAGTTGTTCAGTGCGGCGACACTTGCCAGGGCGATGCAGCAGTCCAATTGGGCGATTGCCTGAGCCGTTGTCAGGATGGCGCTGGATACTTTGGATATCTCAGCGCACAGTTGGTTCCAGACCTTTAGCTCGGCCTCATGGATTTGGGCTTCGGCGTTGAGAACCAGGGATTCATATTCCTTGAGTTCAGGCGTGATATAACGCTCGCTGTTCACCAAAGTTTGTTTGCGGATGTAGTTTTCTGGTGCCTGGTCAGCCTGGCCACGGGAGATTTCGATATAGTAGCCAAAAACTTTGTTGTAGCCCACACGCAGGGTCTTGATGCCAGTGCGTTGGCGCTCATTGCCTTCGAGGTTGTTAATCCATTCGCGGGCGTGTTTCGAGGACTCTAAAATATGATCCAGCGCTTCAGAAAAACCAGGGCGAATGATGCCGATGTTGGCCAGGGTCGCTGGTGGCTCATCTTCAATAGCGGCTTGTAGATACGCGCGTTCTTCGTCAAAATGCGAGATGTCCTTGAGAATCTCTGCCAGTACGGGACTTTGGTTTTCTAAATGGGATAAAAGCTGTGGGATTGCTTCAAAGTCTTCACGCAGTGCCACTAAATCTGTCGGTCGGGCAGAACCAGCATTGATGCGATTGACCAGGCGTTCAAGGTCATGCAGTTTGGCAAGAATGGCGTTGAGGGTCTGGCGCAGGACACCGTTGTTGTAGAAAAATTCAACCAGATCCAGCCGTTTATTGATGGCGTCAATGTTGAGCAAAGGTTTGTTGACCCAGGCGCGGAGCATGCGCTTGCCGCCTGGGGTTTGCGTTTTGTCTAAAACACCGAGTAGCGACCCTTCCAGCTTGTGGTCCCTTAGGGTTTCGGTCAGCTCAAGGTTGCGGCGGGTTTCGGCATCCAACACCATGAAATCACTCAGGCTATAGGTGCTAAAGGTTAATTGGGTGCCGTCCATCCCTTTTTGGGTTTCTTGCAAGTACTTCAGAAGAGCGCCAGCAGCACGGGTAGCCCAGGGCAAGTTGGTGATGCCTAGGCCATCCAAACTGGAGACGTTGAAGCGGCTTTTGATGGCTTCGGTTGCCCGTCCGGGTTCGTAATACCAGTTTGGAATGGTGGTGATGTTTTCGCCAAAGCCGAGCGGCACTTGCCATTCCTCTGAAACCAACAGTTCGGCAACCGACAGGCGCTCGATTTCAGCGCGCAGGGCCACTTGGATATCTTCATCCTGGATTTGGGTACAGGCAAATTCGCCAGTAGAGATATCCACATAGGCTAAACCGGCTTCATTTTCGTGGGTTACGATACAAGCCAGGTAGTTGTTTTTGTCACTTTGCAGCAGGTTAGGTTCAACCAATGTGCCGGGCGTGATAACCCGCACGACATCCCGTTCAAAAAGACCTTTTTCCGGCTGTTCGCCAACTTGCTCGCAAATCGCGACGTGAAAACCTTTATCAATCAGGCGACCGATATAGTTATCAACCGCATGGTAGGGAATACCTGCCATGGGCACCCGCACGCCTTTTGCCACCGGTCGCGAAGTGAGCACGATATCCAGTGCTTTGGCGGTTTTTTCAGCGTCGTCGTCAAAGGTTTCGTAAAAGTCACCCAAGCGAAAGAAAACAATCGCGTTTGGATATTTTTTCTTGATATCCAGGTATTGCTGGCGCAGAGGGGTGACTTGGGCTGCCATATGTCTACTTGAGGTTCGCTTTGATGTAGGCGGAAACCTGGTCGAGCGCTTCGGCAATTTTGGCGGGATCCTTGCCACCAGCTTGTGCCATATCGGGGCGTCCACCACCGCCACCGCCAACCACCGCGGCAACTTGTTTGATGAGGTCACCAGCTTTGAGCCCACGCTTGATGAGGTCGGGTGTCAGCGCTGCGATGAATGAAGGTTTTTCGTTCACCACCGTGCCTAAAACGACCACACCCGATTTGTGTTTCTGGCGGAATTCGTCAGCCAGTTCACGCAGGGCGTCAGTGCTCACATTGGGGATGTTGGCAGCCAGCACAGGCACACCCAAGATGTCTTCCAGTTTTTCAAGCATGTTGACAAAAGCGGCGCGTGCTACACGTAGCTTAAGTTCCTCAAGCTCGGTTTGGGCGGCTTTTTGATTTTCTTCCAAGGTCTTGACCTTGGCTAAAGCCTCTGCAGGACTGGTTTCCAAATGTGACGCAAGATCATTTTGCAGGTTAAGCCTTTGGCGGGCATATTGATAAGCACCATAGCCGGTAACCGCTTCGATGCGGCGCATGCCAGCAGCGATGCTTGACTCACTGGTGATGTAGAAAGACCCGATTTCAGCGGTGTTGTCCACATGGGTGCCACCGCAAAGTTCGTAAGATACGCGACCGCGCTCATCCTTGATTTCGATGGTGCGGACTTCATTGCCATATTTTTCACCGAACAGTGCCATAGCGCCATCCTGGCGGGCTTGTTCGAGGGTTTTGATATTTTTTTCCACCGGGAATTCGTCTGCAATCAAAACGTTGACCATGGCTTCAATCTTGAGCAGATCCGTTTTTGAAACCGCCTGTGGGAAGTTGAAGTCAAAGCGCAAGCGCTCGGCGTCAACCGATGAACCCGCTTGGTGAACTTTTTCGCCCAGAATGGTGCGCAAGGCGGTGTGCAAAAGGTGGGTGGCGGTGTGGTTGCGCATAATACTATGACGGCGCTTTGAGTCCACCTGAGCCAACACCTGGTCGTTAATCTTTGGTGTACCGAATAAGACTTTACCAACATGCACAATCAAACCGGCGGCTGGTTTCAGCACTGAGTCGACTGAAATTTCCCAAGAACCTTCGGTTGCGGAGACGATTTTGCCCATATCGGCAACTTGACCACCAGCTTCAAGGTAGAAGGGGGTGTCGCGGAGAACCAGCTCAACGTCGTCACCGGCTTCAACGGTTTCAACAGCTTTTCCATCTTTGATGATGGCTAACACCTGGCTGGCTTTACTTAGTCCGCTATAGGGGTCATAGGCAACGCCTTCAGCGCTCAAGCTGCCGTTTTCGTGCAAGTATTTTTCCAACGCCTGGTAAAGTTCTTGTTTCGTCAGGTCGTTTTCGCCAGTGGCTTGGCCTTTGCCTGATGCCAGGCGGTGGGCTTCCATGGCTTCATAGAAACCATCTTCATCCACGCTAAAACCTGATTCACCCAGAATGTCTCGGGTGATTTCGAGCGGAAAACCGAGCGTGGCATAAAGGTTAAAGGCTTCTTTGCCGCCAAGCATGGTCTTACCCTCAGCTTTGAGCGCATCAGTGTAAAGCTTCAGTTCAGCAAAACCGGCGTCAAGCGTTTCGGCAAAGCGGGATTCTTCACGAGTGAAGCTTTCGAGAATGAGTTCTTGCTCTCGAGGCAGTTCGGGGTAGTGTTGACCATAATTATCAATCACGATTTGGGCGACACGTGCCATGAAAGGTTCTTGCAAGCCAAGCGTGCGGGCAAACCGCGCGGCACGGCGGATGATCATGCGGCAGACATAGTTGCGTCCCACGTTACCGGGGATGACGCCATCAGCGATGAGGAAGCTTGCCGCGCGCACATGGTCGGCAATCACACGGTAAGCGGTCAGGTTGTCAGCACGTTCCTGGTCGGTTTGACCGGCGATGCGCTGGGTTTCGTCAAGCAGGGGCTTCAGAAGGTCGGTCTCATAATTGCCTTTAACTTTTTGAATGACGGCCACGATGCGTTCCAGACCCATACCGGTATCCACATGCTTTTTGGGCAGGGGATGATAATCGGTTTCTGAGGTGCGATTGAAAGTGATAAAAACGTTGTTCCAGATTTCAACGATGCGGTTACAGTCGCCGTTGGGTTCACAAATGTGTCCGGCAACGCCTTGCTTGTCACAAGCTTCGGGACCAAAGTCATAATGGATTTCAGTACAAGGACCACAAGGGCCAGTTTCTGCCATTTCCCAGAAGTTATCGTGACGATTGCCCTTCACAAGATGCTCAGGGTTGAAACCAGGTTGGGCTAACCAATTATCACGCGCTTCAGCGTCATCAGCCAGGATGCCCTGTTCGTCCACAAAATAGCTGGCGTAAAGTTTGTTGGGGTCAAGTCCCCAAACATTCACCAAAAGTTCCCAGCTCCAGGCAATGGCTTCTTTTTTGTAATAGTCGCCAAAGGACCAGTTGCCCAGCATTTTTAAGAACGTGTGGTGAGTGTCATCGCGACCAACGGTGTCGAGGTCGTTATGTTTACCAGAAACGCGCATACATTTTTGCGAGTCAGCAACGCGTGGGGCAGGTGGATTGGCAGTGCCTAAAAAGACATCCTTAAATTGCACCATGCCTGCATTGGTAAAGAGCAAAGTTGAATCACCACCCGGCACGAGTGAAGCGCTGGGTACGACACGATGGCTCTTTTCTGCAAAAAAATCTAAAAACGATTGTCTGATTTGGTTTCCAGTTAAATTCATATACATCTCCCATTGAAGGTCTTAGGGCAAAATTATACTCTGAAAAGAGAATTATTCCATGCTCTGGCGGCCAGAAAGCGCGCGTTGTAGCGTGTTTTGGTCGGCGTATTCAATATCGCCACCCACCGGTAAGCCACGCGCCAGGCGACTGACCTTGATGCCTAGCGGTGAAATGCGCTGTTGCAGGTACAGGGCGGTGGCGTCACCTTCCATGGTGGGGTTGGTGGCGATAATCACTTCGCGCACCGGTTCCTTTTGGAGGCGTTCGAGCAGCGATTGAAACTTGATTTGCTCGGGGCCAATACCCTCGATTGGCGAGAGCACGCCAAGCAGCACATGATACTTGCCACCAAAAACGCCGGTTCGCTCAATAGCGATGACGTCGGATGGTTCCTCGACAACGCAGATAAGCGAGTCATCCCGCCGATTGTCGGAACAAACCTCACATAGCGCTTCACCTGCAAGGGTGATGTTGTGGCATTGCTTACAATAGCCGGTTTCGGCTTTAAGGTTTTGCAGCGCTTCTGCTAAATTTTGGGCGATATCGCTTTCGTCTTTAAGTAGATAGAAAGCTAAACGCGCAGCAGTTTTGGGGCCAATACCGGGTAAACGCGAAAAGGCGTCAATCAGGTTTTGGACGGGTTGCGGTAAGGCTCGCATTTTATTGAACTCATTCGATTTGCTGCCAAGGGCGTCTAAATGCCCATGCCGAAGCCCGAAAGCATGTTGGTAAAGGGCGCCATCTGGTCTTCGGAGAGTTGGCGTGAGGCATCCAAGGCTTTGTTGGTTGCGGTTAGAACCATGTCTTGCAATAGTTCCGCGTCGCCATCAGCCAAAAGTTCAGGGTCAATGACCACAGCGGTACAGCGTTGGTCACCGGTCATGGTGACCTGAACAGCACCACCGCCAGCCGTTTCGGTGACGGTTTTTTCTGCTAATTCGGCTTGAGCCTGTTCCATTTGTTCTTGAAGTTTGGCGATTTGCGCCATCATGTTCCCGCCGCCTTTACCGCCAGGTGCTCTAAATCCTTTTGCCATTTTATTCCTCGTCTTTTATTTCTATGATGACACCATCAAACTGTCGCGCGGTGATGGAGGCTAAACTTTCGTTTTCATCCGGTCCGACTTGAAGTGTGTTGGTGAATTTTTGTCCGTGGGTACATTGCACGCGGACGTCGTTGCCAAAAATATGGTTGATAACGTTGCGTACTAATCTTATGTTACTGTCTTTGCTCATGCGGTCACATAGCAGTTCGCTGCTAAAGTTGAGCACGACATTCTTTTCGTCAATAGCATAAACCTGAGCGGAATTTGCCAAAGCAGCTGTGCTCAGATTGGCTTTTTTGATGGTGGCTTTTATCTCGCCCCAAACAGCGCGTAAACTGTCGTTGTTTAAACCCTCACTGCTGACTTTTGCCTTTAGGTCTGAAAAACTTGGTGACTGATCAGCCAAGGAGCTTTCATCGGTTGCCTTGGTTTGAGCCTTGGCTTTGTTTGGTGCATGCGTTTTGCTGGGTTGTGGGACTGGTGCGCTATAGCTTGAGGGCGAGCTTTGTGCTGGCTGACTGGAATAAACCATTTGTACTGGGGCTTCCTGCCAGGTAATGGCACGGGCATATGCCAGTTCGAGTCCCAACCCGGGATGCCAGTTGGTTTTGAGGTCGGTGGCTGCTTTGCTGAAATCTTCGATGATGCTGGTCAGTTGTGAAGTTTGCAGGCTTTCTGCGTGTTGGGTCATCGTTTCGCGGATTTCTGGGGTTAGTTCCAGCTGTTTGCTGAGCCCAAGTTTGATAATGAGCAAATCCCGCAGATACTCCACAGTTTGACGGGCAAATTGACGGGAGTCTGCGCCAGAATCCAGTGTTTTTTGGATGATTTCAAGCCCTGCAGTTTGGTCTTTTTCGATGATCGCTTGTGTCAGATCGATAACCGCTTGGTTGGTTGCGGTGCCCAAAAGGTCTTGGGCGGTGCGCAGGTCCACTTTCTTGGCGATAGAAGACAGTTGGTCAACCAGGGAAATAGCGTCACGCATGGCGCCGGTTGCCTGGCGGGCGATAAGGCTGAGGGCATCATCGTCAATCTTGATTTTTTCTTTTTTGGTCAAAGCCTGCAGTTTTTCAACAATGACGGGCACTGGAATCCGCCTAAATTCATAGCGCTGACAGCGCGATAACACTGTAGCTGGGATTTTGTGGATTTCGGTGGTCGCCAAAATGAAGATGACATGCGCCGGCGGCTCTTCAAGCGTTTTGAGCAGCGCATTGAAGGCAGAGGTGGAAAGCATGTGGACTTCATCGATGATATAGACTTTGTATTTTCCCTGGCTGGGGGCAAAGTTGATTTTGTCGCGCAGCTCACGCACATCGTCCACACTGGTGTTGGAGGCTGCGTCAATTTCAATCAAGTCCAAAAAACGACCCTCATTAACTGCCAGGCAGTTATCACACTTGTTGCAAGGGCGTTTTGCGGCATCTTCGTCAAGGCAGTTGGCGGCTTTTGCCAGTAGCCGTGCGCTGGTGGTTTTGCCGGTGCCCCGCGGTCCACCAAAAAGGTAGGCGTGGCCCAGTCTGCCCATGGCAACGGCGTTTTTGAGGGTTTGGACGATGTGGTCTTGTCCTACGACCTCATCCCAAAGAGCAGGTCGCCAGGTTCGATAAAGCGCTTGAGACATAGCTTTTTTCCTTAAGGTATGGTGTAACTTGCGCGCTCTGTTTGTGCCGGGTCGAGTAGTGTGACTGAGGATCCGGACTTCCAAAGAGCTTTTTTGCTGTCTAGATAGATAGCGAGTGCGCTGTCAGTGCCTTCTTTTGTGTATATTTTGATTGCTCCACCAGGGTTGAGCAAAATGTCGCTTTTGATAATAATATTTTGTGGTTCGCTACCTTTTATTGACCAGTCGAGCAGTGAAATTTTGTTGGCGCCATCGTTTTTGATGAGGATATATTCGAGTTTAAGCTCACCCATGCCCGAAACCAGACTAATGCTTACCGAGATATCACCACTGGCGAAAGGTTTTGCATCCGCGTTGGTCGCTTTGACACCAGGTTCCACATTCTCATCTGACTTGATTGGTTGGGAAAGACTTTGAGCAGGTGTTGCCTGTTGCTCGAGCCGTTTGTTTTGGAACTGATCCCAAAGGAACAAAACGGCGAGTACCGTCACCGCGGAAATGAGGATATTAATCAAAAAAAAGGCTAAATTCTTCTTAATAAATGCCATGGTTAACTCGTGCTAATCATAGCATAAAAATGCCAGGGTGAACCAGATTGTTTGACGAAGTTTAGAAAAAGCTAAGGAAGGGGATGGCGTTTTTGGAAATCTTCCCAAGCCCAGTCCCAAGTGATCTTTCCAGAATCCAAGTTGTCACGATAACGTTCGATAAAGGCGACGATGGTGTTTTTGCCAGTCATTAATTCCTGGCGGTACAGCTGACCAATAATGCCGGTGAAGTCCAGATACTTTGTTTCCTCAAAGCGTTTTAAGGTGTGCTGAAGGTCATAGTCGACGTAGCGTGTTTCGGTCTGCCAGGCATCACCTTTGCGCGTAGCCAACGCATAGACAGCTCGTGGTGCGCCTGAGAGCCCGATGCCAACCGATCCGGTGGTGACGATTATTTTTGACCCCCAATAATCCACCCGCTGGTTGTGATTATGGCCACGGATGATGAGATTTTGGGTGATTCCAGGGAAAAAGCGTGCGAATTCTGCTGCGGTGGTTTGGTCGTAAATCAGGTCATGGTCATCGCGGGTGGTGCTGTGGACGACGTAATAGTCCTCACCGTGGAAGTCATAGGGCAGGTGACGCATGTCTTCGAGGTCGGTTTCACTAAAATCAAGGTAGGCAAAGCGAACGGCATTGAACCAGGGTGTCGGCCAACGGGGGTGCTGGCGTTGGGAGTATGCGTCATAAAGATAACGCTCGTGATTACCGCGGAGGACAGTCAAGCCACTGTCGCGCGCCATTTGCCAACACGCCAAAGAATCAGGCCCACCATTGACATAATCGCCAGCCAGGATGATTTGGTCGGGCTTTTGCGCGCGGGCGTCGGCAAGGGCAGCCTCAAAGGCTGCCAGGTTGCCGTGAATATCCGAAAGAACCGCAATACGCATTAGTCTGTGAAGAGTGGCAAATGACCCAGGGACAAAATATCACGCCACTTGGTGCGTTCGCCTTCGGTAAGGATGGCGACTTCTTTGACCACTTCGCCACCGGCTTTATCGACGATGAGGTGCATGCCTTGCA
>CAZUZM010000035.1:0-14968 GCA_964624615.1 uncultured Anaerolineaceae bacterium | reverse complement strand
CGCCCTATGGGCGAAAAAGAAAAACCTCCGGCTTAGCCGGAGGATATTTATTTAAAGGGAAACCACAAATGTGTAGAAGATGGATGGTGCCTTGGTTGATGGCTGAGAGGCAAGAAAGTAAGCCGTAAGAAAACTTGCATTTCCGCCGCCACTCTGGTATGATTTTGGGCAGTAAGGTTCATACTTTTCGTTGCGAGAAGTGGGCAGTAGTCCACTTTTTTGTTAATGTGAAGACGTTTAGAATTTTTTGGAGAAATAAGCATGAAAAGCGAATTTGCTTTAGCCTTCAATGAAATACTTGAAGACAAGGGACTACCTAAAGAGGTGATCATCGAAGCCATCAAAGCTGCGATGGTTTCTGCCTACCGAAAATCAGTGGGGGCTTCGGCCGCGCAAGATGTGGAAGTGGAAATCGATTTTGACAAAGGTACCATAGCCGTCTTTGCCCAAAAGGAAGTTACTGATAGCATTTTTGACGAGCGTACTGAAGTGCTTCTGGAAGATGCCCGCAAGATTGACCCGCAATGTGAGATGGGTGATTTGGTGATGGTTGAAAGCACACCAGAAAACTTTGGCCGCATCGCTGCACAAACCGCTCGCCAAGGCATTCAACAAAAAATTCGTGATGCCGAACGCGCCGCTCAGTTTGAGTATTTTAGTCGCCAGCTTGGTGAGATTACCAATGGCGTCGTTCAGGCGGTCAATCCGCGTCAGGCAACCATCGGCATGGACCTTAAAGCTGAAGGCATCATGCTTCGTAAGGACATGATCCCTCAGGAACGCTTTAGAATTCATGATCGCATTCGCGCTTATGTTTATGAAGTGAAGGATTCACCCAAAGGACTTGAAATTCTGCTTTCTCGCGCGCACCGCAACTTCCTGCGACGCTTGCTCGAAACTGAAGTGCCTGAAATTTTCCATGGCATCGTTGAGATTCGTTCTATTGCCCGTGAACCTGGTCAACGCGCTAAAGTGGCCGTTTCTGCGACCCAAATGGGTATTGACCCTGTTGGCGCTTGTGTTGGTCAACGTGGTGTGCGTATTCAAGCGATTGTGCGCGAACTGCATGATGAGAAAATTGATGTTATTGAGTGGAGCCCGGATACCGCCGTTTATATCAGCAAAGCCATCAGTCCTGCACGGGTTGCCGGTGTTTATCTGAACCACGGAACTGGCGAAAACAAAACTGCCACCGTTGTCGTCGCAGAGGACCAATTGAGCCTGGCGATTGGCCGTGAAGGTCAAAACGCACGCTTGGCAGCCAAACTTACCGGCTGGCGCATCGATATTATGAGCATCCCCGAGGCTGCCCACCGCGCTTTGCTGGCACTGCGCGAAAATGAAGACTTGGCAGAATACGCCAAGGCCGAAGCTGAAACCATGGCTAAGGTTGACGAACTTCTTCAGAAGAAGGAAGAGGGGCGACCCTTGAGCCTTGACGACAACACCCTTATTGCGCGTTTTGTCGACCGCTACGAACGACGTGGTGAGGAAGAACGCAAGCAAATCGAAGACGAGCGCACGCAGGAAATCAAACGCCTCCGCGCTGAAATTGACCCGCGCGCTTTTGACCTTAACCTTTTGGATGTTCCCGAAATTAAGGAACACATCACCGTGCTATTGCAGGCTGCCGGACTGGAAACCTTTGGTGACCTGGTCTTGCAAACCAAGCTTGACGCGGATGCTATTCTTGGATATGAAGGCATTGGCCCTAAATCCTTCGAAAGCATTATGGAAGCCATTCCTTTGGTGACCTTCCCCGAACTGCCGGTTGAAGAAGTTGTGGTCGAAGAAGCTGATGCCGAAGCCCCTGAACTCGAACCAGAACCTGAGGCTGTGGTTGAGGTGGAACCCGTAGCCGAAACAGAAACGGAAGAAGAAACAGAACAACCAGAGCCCGTTGATGAAACTTTGTCTGAGCCTGAAACGGAAGAAACCGAAGAAGACGAAGAAGAAAAAACCTTTGCCGAGCTCTTTAACCTGGATGCCGGCAAGATTAAACCCGCCCGTGATGATGACGAGGAACACTTGTTGATGACTGGCGGAAAGAAGAAAAAAGCGAAGAAAAAGAAGGGCTATACTGTAGAGTATGACCCAGATGAAGACCACACCTTCAAGCAGTTTAAATACCGCGACGAAGATGATTGGGATAATTGGTAAAACAAACCTTTTGAAGAATTAAGGTGGCAACAAAACACAGTAAAAAGCCTAAGCACATTCCTCAACGCACTTGCGTTGGGTGTCGTCAAGTCCTCGCCAAGCGGAAACTCATTCGCCTCGTGAGGACTGACGAAGGGGTGTGCATTGACCAGAGCGGCAAGTTGCCCGGTCGTGGAGCCTATTTGCATGACCGAAAAAGCTGCTGGTCGGATGGGCTTAAAGGACGATTAGAAAAAGCATTAAGGACCACCATCCTGGAGCAAAACAAGGCTGTTTTGCAAAGCTTTATGGAAACTTTAGACGATAGCGACACGGAAGATACATCCGAAGAATCGTCTGGCACAGTACAAAGCAATGCCTAACACAGCTTAAATCAAGACTTTTGCTCGTTGGCTATAATCCTGGGAATGGTGTGGAGAATCGGAGGTAGACCATGAGCAAAGAAGTTAAAAATATTCAACTCCCCTATAGTATGACCGTGCGTGAACTGTCCACCATGTTGGACACCAGCGCCGTGCAAGTGATTAAGATATTGATGTCTAATGGTGTCATCGCCAGTATCAATCAGCAAATTGACTTTGATACTGCGGCGGTGGTTGCCACAGAGCTGGGGTTTGAACCCCAACTTGAACAGGACGAAGAAGTCGTTGAGGAACTTGGCGAATTGCCGCTTTGGCGCCGCTTAATTATGGACGAGAATCCTGAAGATTTAGTGGCGCGTCCTCCCGTCATCACCATTTTAGGTCACGTTGACCATGGAAAAACCTCCTTGTTGGATGCAATCCGACACACGGATGTGGCAGGTGGTGAGGCTGGTGGTATTACCCAACATATCGGCGCTTATCAAATCAAGAAAGACAATCGTATCATCACCTTTTTGGATACCCCTGGTCACGCCGCTTTTTCGTCGATGCGTGCCCGTGGTGCCCAAGGCGCGGATATTGTTGTGCTGGTCGTTGCTGCAGATGATGGCGTGCAGCCTCAAACACGTGAAGCCGCCAACCACGCTAAAGCCGCTCAGGTGCCAATCATTGTAGCGCTCAACAAAATTGACCGCCCAGACGCTAATCTTGACCGTGTCAAGACCCAATTGGCAGATATTGGCTTGCAACCCGATGAATGGGAAGGCGATACCTTTGTTATGCCGGTTTCGGCACGCACCAAAGAAGGTATTGAAGACCTGCTGCAGACGGTTTTGCTTGTTGCAGATAATATGGCGATTAAAGCCAACCCCAAAGGCAAGACCTTGGGTACAGTCGTCGAAGCCCGATTGGATCGTGCTACCGGTCAGATGGCGACCTTGCTCGTGCAAAATGGCACCTTGAAAATCGGCGATGTTATCGTTGCGGGTGAAGGTACCGGACGCGTTAAGGCGATGTTTGACCAGCGCCGCAATCGTGTTTATAAAGCCGGCCCTTCAACACCTGTGGTTGTTATGGGTCTTAATGCTCTGCCCAGCGCGGGTGATCTTTTTGAGGTCGTTGCCAATGATAAAGAAGGCCGTAACATCGTTGCCCAACGTAAAGCCGAACGAGAAGCCAAGCGCAGCGTGAAGCGTGTGACGCTTGAGGAACTCTTCAAAAAGTTCAAGTCTGGTGAAGCCAAAGAGCTGCGCCTGATTTTGAAGGCTGATGTTCAAGGCTCATTAGAGCCCATCACCAATGAATTGGACAAAATTACCGAAAAGGAAAAAGACCTTTCTGTTCGTGTTTTGCATGCTGAAGCTGGCAACATCACTGAAAGCGATGTTATGTTAGCGGCTGCATCTGACGCGGTTGTGATGGGTTTTGCCGTTGGTACCGACCAAGGCGCAGAACGCCTGGCCGAAACCGAGGGTGTTTCCATTCGTCTTTACAACATCATTTACCGTCTTACCGAAGATGTTGAGAAAGCTCTCCAGGGTCTGTTGGAACCTGAAATGGTCGAAAAAGTCATCGGCAAAGCCAACGTTTTGGCACTTTTCAAGGTGTCCAAAGGTGGCACTGCGGCTGGCTGTCGTATCACTTCGGGTCATGTTTTGCGTAATGCCAAAGTGCGTGTCATGCGCAATGGCGTTGAAATTGCAAAATCCGACATTTTATCCATCAAACGTGAAAAAGAAGATGTCCGCGAAGTTCGCGAGAACATGGAATGCGGAATCACGCTGCGTGACTATGCGGAATTCGCTGTGGGCGACGTGCTTGAAGCCTATGTGATGGAAAAATTCGGCGGATAGTTAGGAAGGAATTTGACATATGCCACCACCACTGAGAATGAAAAGAATAAACGACAGGATAAAGGAAATTCTTTCCATTGTGCTGTTGACAAAAATTGAAGACCCGCGATTGATGAACGTTTCCGTAACGGATGTGAAAGTCGACCGTGAGCTGGACTTTGCCAATATTTACGTATCTTCATTGGATAACGATGACTCTCCCGAGGAAATTCTGGAAGCGCTCAAACGCGCCTCGGGTTATTTGAAATACGAAATCTCTGAAGAAATTGATTTGCGCATTATGCCTAAATTGCGTTTCTTTTGGGATTCCACACCCCAAAAAGCAGATCGCATCGATACTTTGCTTGCCCAGATAAAGGCAGAGAATGAAGCACGTGAACCACAGGATGACTTAAATGAAAACCAGGAACACGGGGTTGACGGAGATTAATCTTTGATAGAAGAACATTTACATCAACGCATCACGTCTGAGTTAGCCCAAGCACAAAGCATCGTGATTACCGCACACATCCGCCCGGATGGCGATGCGGTGGGATCAATGTTGGGCTTAGCCCAAGCCTTGCGTGAACAAGGGAAAAAGGTTCAAACCGTCCTGCAAGACCCAATTGATGAAAAGTTTCTTGACCTGGCTGGTGCGAACACCATCCAAACCGAGATTTGTAAACCATATGATTATCTCATTGTCGTCGACTGTGCCGATCGTGCGCGAGTGGGTTCAGTCTTAGATGGGATTGAAAAGGTAGATTTGGTCATTGACCATCACATCAGCCACATCAATTTTGGGCTTATCGACTTTGTGGCAAGCGATTTTGAAGCAACCGCGTTGATCCTTTACACCTTTATTCCAATGTGGGGCTTACGTTTGAGTAAAGCAAGCGCGGAATGCTTCATGACCGGCATTCTTTCTGATACGATTGGTTTTAGAACCTCAAACACCACCCCAAAATCACTTCGCTCAGTGTATGAAATGATGGATATGGGTATTTCTTTACCCGAGGTCTATTTTAAAACTTTATCCAGTCGCACCTTGCCAGAATTGCGCTATTGGGCACAAGGATTAGCCAAAATTCAGTTGGAAGAGGGTGTGGTTTGGACATCATTAAGTCTCGAGGATCGCAAAAAGAGTGGCTATCAGAGCAATGATGACGCAGATTTAATCAACCACTTATCCAGCATGAAGGGTGCGCAAATGGCAATAATCTTTGTCGAGCAACCAGGTGGATCTGTTAAGGTCAGTTGGCGATCGGTGCCAGGCGTCAATGTCTCGGTTTTGGCTGAGATTTTTGGCGGTGGCGGTCATGCTGCTGCGGCAGGCGCGGATATGCCAGGATCACTCTTGGATGTCATTCAGGAAGTTCTTGCACGAAGTAAAGCATATCTTAATAAATAAAGATATAATTAACAAACAAGAGATTGTATTTACACTACAGTAAGAAGTAGACAGAAAGCTTATGAACTATCAAGATTTTTCTCAAAATAATAATCAAATCATCAGTAAAACTTCTGGTGTTTTAGTGATTGACAAACCCGTTGGTATGACCTCACACGATGTTGTGCAGGTTGTGCGACGTGGAACAGGCATTCGCCGCGCTGGACACACGGGCACGCTTGACCCGCGCGCCTCGGGCGTTTTGGTCGTGCTCATCGGTCCGGCAGTGCGTCTTTCTGAATTCCTTTCGACATCAGAAAAACGTTATCAAGCGGTCATGAAATTTGGTATGACAACCAGCACCTATGATTCTGAAGGTATCATCACCAGCGATAGCGGCGATTGTGACTTTGAATTTGAGGATCTGGAAGAAGCCTTAACTAAATTTGTAGGTGAGGTCGAGCAGGTTCCACCCATCTATTCAGCTTTGAAAATCAATGGAAGGCGTGCCTATGATATGGCGCGTGCCGGCGAAGAAGTCGAGATGGAACCTCGTCAGATAACTGTCCATTCGCTTGAATTACTCGAATGGGAATCCCCAGAGGCAGTCATCGATGTGCATTGTTCTTCAGGTACCTATATTCGCTCATTAGCGCATGACTTGGGCCAGGAAATGGGCAGCGGCGCAACCTTGATTAACCTAAGACGTACCAAAAATGGGCGTTTTACCTTGCGCGACTCTGTCAGCTTGCGAAAACTGGAAGAAGCCTTCACTAATGGTGATTGGTATCGATACCTTATCCCGGCTGCCGAAGCTTTGGGCGATTGGTATACGGTTGAGCTTAGCCACGAACAGATTGACGAAGTGCGCCATGGCCATCGCGTACCAGCCCTTGAACCCGTTGATGAGGGCACTTGGGCAAGAGCGATTAGCCAGGAAGGCGAATTGGTCGCATTGGTTGAATATGTCCCCGAAGATCAGGAATGGCAACCGCGCAAAGTCTTTATGGCGTAAAAGACGCTGTGCAATTGATCAGAATAACGAATCAATCGAGTAGAATAAACCCATGATTTGCGACACCAAATTCACGATGGGTTGGCCACCGCGTAAAGACGCGCCTTTTTGGTTGACTATCGGGAATTTTGATGGTGTTCATTTGGGTCATCAAGCACTTATTCAAGAAGTGAGCAAACGAGCCCGCAAAGAGGGTGTCAAATCAATGCTGGTCAATTTTTGGCCTCATCCTAGAGTTTACTTTTCAAATGCTTCGGGATTTTACCTGACCACTAGAGGAGAGAAGACAGGCATCCTCTCGCGTATGGGTATTGATGAAATTGTTACCCTGGCTTTTGATGAAACCCTGGCAAATATGACCGCCGAGGCCTTTTTTGCTGACCTCGTCAAGCACGTCGACGTGAAAGGCATTATTGTTGGTGCTAACTTTGGATTGGGTAAAGGGCGTCAGGGTACCCCAAATGCTTTGGCAGCCCTAAGTCAAAAATTAGGGATTGATTTCCATATTTTCGAGCCTGTGATGCAGGATGCTTTGCCAGTTTCTTCAACACGCATCCGTGAAGCACTCAACGAAGGAAATGTTGATGAAGCCCGCCAATTGCTTGGGCGACCTTTTGCGATTTGTTCTGAGGTTATCAGTGGTGAGCGGGTGGGAAAGAAACTAGGCATTCCAACCGCGAACCTGAGGTTGGATCCTGATAAATACTTGCCCCGACAGGGCGTCTATGCCACACTCGCTTTTTTGCGTCACCGCTACTATCAGGCAGTGACCAGCGTGGGCGTACGTCCAACTTTTGGTGATCATTTCAAAGTGACAGTTGAAACCCTGATTTTAGATTTTGATGATGATATTTACGGCGAGGACCTGCGTGTGGAGTTTATACGTTGGCTGAGACCCGAACAAAAATTTGACACAGTGCAAGCCTTAATTGACACTATTGAAGAAGATAAAAAAATGACCAGGAGGATATTTGAAGATGGATTTGAGTAGAAGAGTTTACAGACTGAGCCCGACGAAATTTAGCGCGGAAACGATTGCGGTGGCGTTTGCCAAGACCTCACGCTCACCTGAGCCTTTTGATGTGATTGCCGAGGAGCTCAACGAGGATACAAGCCGCGAGTTCAGCGAAAAATGGATTGTGGGCTATGGCCATTCCAGTGTTGCCGAGCATGCTGTTTTGCATTTGGCGCTTGAAAACGTTTCTCGTTTAGCGATTGAAACCGTTGAAGCAAATCGCTTAGCCTCTTATACAGAAAAATCAACCCGTTATCAAGAATGGGATCCCAATGCTTTTGTGGTGCCTCCTGAAATTATTGGCACAGAATATGAAAAACCGTATCGTGATTATATGCGTGTGACTTTTGACTTTTATGCCAAGGCGATGGAAGCTTTACGTCCTTGGGGTGAAGCAAACACACCGCGTAAGGAAAACGAGAGTGAGCGGGCTTGGGCGAACCGTGCTCGGGTGCGAGCGGTGGACGTGGCGCGTTTTGTGTTGCCGATGGCAGCTATGGCCAACGTCGGTGTTACCATGAATGCGCGGACTTTGGAGTATGCCATTAAGAAAATGCTTTCTTCAGAACTTGAAGAAGTGCGTCAAATTGGTGCGGAAATCAAAAAGGTTTCCACTGAAGAGTTGCCAACCCTGGTCAAATATGCTGATGAAATTGAGCATCTGCCTGTTTTGCGTGAGAAATGTCGTACCCACGCAGACCGCATTGATACCATGCCCAACCGCGATTGGTGTCAGATGCATAACTTTGAAATCAACGGTGAAGAACGCATCTTGGCTGCGGCTTTGTGTCGTTTTGGCGATGATAGTTACCAGGTTTGTTTGGACCAGGTGATGAACATGCCTCTCGATGAAAAACAGGCGTTGGTTGACGCCCTTTTTGAGGGCATGAACCCTTATGACGTGCCAATCCGTGAGTTGGAATATGCTAATTTGACCTTTGATTTAATCATGGACCAAGGCGGGTACTTTGAATTCAAACGTCACCGCATGATGAGCCAAACACCGCAAGACTTAACCACGCGGTTGGGTTATAGTGTGCCCAAAGCGATTACTGAAGCAGGTATTGAAGAAGAATATCGTGCAATCATGCAACAAGCCAGTGAAGTTTTTGAGCTGATTGCTGCCTGGGACCCGCAAGTGGCGGCTTATGTTGTGCCCAATGCTTACAACCGCCGTGTGTTGTGTCAAACTAATGTGCGCTCATTGAGCCACTTTATCAGTCTGCGTGCTGCTGGTAACGCCCACTTTTCCATTAGACGTGTGGCGCGGGGTATGTTAGACAAAGCCAGTGAAGCCTACCCGCTATTTTGTGCGAAAATTCGCCTGAAGAACGAAGAAACTTGTCAAGGTTTGACCCAGGAGTATTTTACAGCTGTTGCAGATATGCCTAAAGAGGTGCTTGGCTAAAGGATTGACTGATAAAAAATAGGGTTTCTCTTAAAAAGGTTATAATGGAGTGAACCTATTGATACAAAAGGAATTGATAATGAAAAAGAACTTACCCTTAATCGTGCTCGTTGTTTTGTGTTTGAGTTTGGTGCTCGTAGCTTGCCAAAAGCCTGCCCCGTCCGAAAATACCCTTTCTGTTCCCTTGGTTGGAAACAATACCGCCAGCTCGGACGGAAAGGATACTTATCCTGCTGGAGGCGAAACAGAAAATACAAGCGCACAGAGCCCTGATGTCAATCAAACCTATCCCATCAAAGAGAACAATCCCAACTTTGATGCTGAAATGGAAGCCTGGGTAAAGCAACTCTTTGGTGACAAACATACGCTTGAATTCGTTTTATCTCAAAAGAAATCAGCTGAAGAATGGCGTACTCTTTTGGAAGGACCAGCCCACGAACACCTTATGTTGAGTGAAACCCAACTGACCTTGCTGATTGATTGGCTGCTGGAAAAAACAAAATAGTCTTACGAAAACGAAGAAAAGGCAGCTTGGCTGCCTTTTTGATTATATATTGTGTTCTAAATTCGAAATCTGTTAGTCAGATTTGTATGGGAAAATCAGTAGGAGAAGAGGAAACGAAGTGTGTGGTAGATTCACCATGGCGATTGACGCCCAACACTTGCAGTTGAAATTGAATTTGGGCGAAATGCCTGAGCCTTGGGAAAAACGATATAACATTGCACCATCGCAATATGTCGCGACAGTGCCTTTTGCCGATTCCCGGAACGTTGTTTATATGCGTTGGGGGTTGGTTCCCTTTTGGGCACAAGATCCGGCGATTGGCAATCGCATGATCAACGCGCGGGCTGAAACTGTGGCTGAAAAACCAGCCTTTCGTGCTTCTTTCAAGAATAAACGCTGCCTGATTTTGGCCGATGGCTTTTATGAATGGCAAAAAGCTCCTGGAGGCAAGGCGTCTACGCCCTATTATTTCAGCTTGAAATCAGGCGACCCTTTCGCTTTTGCTGGCTTATGGGATGACTGGGAGCCGAAAGGCGTTTCTTCAGAACCTGGCATACCAGGTTTGACGACCTGTACATTGATTACTACCAACGCTAACCGCGTTGTTGCGCCAGTGCATCCAAGAATGCCAGTCATCCTTACCAAGGATTTAATGTGGGACTGGTTACATGCTGAAACGGATGCTGAGAAATTAGCTTTATTAAAGCCTTTGGACCCTGATTTAATGCGAGCCTGGCAAGTGGGGCGAGAGGTAAACAGCCCTGTAAATGATGACCAGGCTTTGGTAAATCCTATTGAAAATAATGCCACTCAGACGATGATTCAAGGACGGTTGATATGAAAAGACACGTACGTACACTTCTTGTTTTTTGCTGCTTTGTCTTGATGGCAGGCTTTTTAAGCGCTTGTCAGCCCAAAGCACCTGAAGCCTGGTGGAAGGATGTTGTGTTTTATGAGCTTTTTGTACGTTCCTTTAAAGACAGTGATGGTGATGGTATCGGTGACTTTAAAGGTATTATCGAAAAGCTGGATTACCTCAATGATGGCGACCCCAAAACGACCACTGACCTAGGCATTGGTGGCATCTGGCTGATGCCTATCAACCCTTCTCCGAGTTACCATGGCTATGATGTGACCGATTACAAAGCGGTCAATCCTGATTATGGGACTTTGGAAGATTTTCAACTGTTGCTAAAGGAATGTCACAAGCGCGGTATTCGTGTGATTATGGACTTTGTCATCAATCACACTTCCTCTAAACATCCTTGGTTCGTTAGCGCCCAAGACCCACAAAGTGACTACCGTGACTGGTATGTCTGGACCGACCAAAAGCCAAAGAATACGTCCGGACCTTGGGGCTCTAATGCCTGGTATCAAAAAGCTGGTGCCTGGTACTACGCGCCATTTTGGAGCGAGATGCCGGATTTGAACTATCATAACCCCAAAGTCAGCGAAGCCATTCATGATGCCACCAAGTTTTGGTTGGATTTAGGCGTGGACGGTTTTAGGGTAGATGCGGCACGCTATTTGTACGAAGATGGTTTTATTTTGCAAGACGCACCAAAAACGGTGGCTTGGTATCAAAATTGGTATGCCTCAGTGCTCAAACAAAACGACCGCGCCTATACCGTGGGCGAGGTTTGGACGGATACGAGCATGATCAAACGCTATAACCAACCCAGCAAAGGCATGGAGCAGTATTTCATGTTCGACCTGGCTTTGGACTTGGTTGGTTCGGTTTATTCACCCAGTGCCTGGCGCGTGACCAAGTCCTATGAAAAAACCTTGAAGGCTTTTCCGCAGGGTGACTTTGCCAGTTTTTTGACCAATCATGATCAAAATCGACTTGCGAATGCGCTTGGCGAAGACCTCACAAGCCAAAAATTGGCGGCTTTCCTCTATTTGACGGGTCCGGGCACACCATTCATCTATTACGGCGAAGAAATTGGTATGACTGGTCAAAAACCGGATGAGAATATTCGTAAGCCGATGCAATGGTCTGGCGAGCTTTATAGTGGTTTTTCGAGTAAAATGCCCTGGCAACCCTTGAATGATGGCTGGTCTAAAAACAATGTTGCTCTGCAAGATGCAGATAAAAGCTCCCTCTTGAATTGGTATCGCCAGATGGTAAACTTGCGTAACGCGCAGGATTTGCTGCGCTCGGGCGACTATTTGCCAATCACCTCAAATTGTCGCTCATTGTATGCGGTTTTGCGGACGAATGAAGGAAAGCAGCTTTTGACCATCGCTAACCTGAAAAATGAGCCGATTGAACAGTGCACACTGACCTTAAAAGATAGCCCGCTAACCGGTGACCATCAAGCCGAAATGCTTTTGGGTGAATCGCTTTTTGAATCGATGACTTTTGATGCCCAGGGGGCTCTTAATGAATGGATGATTAACCGCAAGATAGATGCCGCGGAAATGCTTGTGATTGAACTTAAGAAATAATGGAGAAAAATTTATGAGTGATGCTTTTTATTTAACAGAACACCCCCGCGAAACGGTTGAGCTAAGCCTCGACGATGGTCGCGTGATTACAGGAAAACGCTGTGCGCCTTTGGAATCCTTTGCTCAAGCTGTTCAGGTTGCCGAAGACCCAATGATTGTTGGCGCAATTTTGGATGGTTCCTTGCGAGAACTGACTTACACGATGGACCGGGATGGTAAAGGCAGTTTTATTACCATGGCTGATGAAGATGGCGCACGCATTTATCGCCGGTCGCTCACCTTTTTGCTCGAAGTTGCCTTTAAGCATTGTTTTGGTAACGGAAAATTGACCATTGACCATTCTGTTTCTTCGGGTGGGTATTATTGCCATGTTGATGGGGTAAAGGACTTCGGTCCAGAGAGTTTGACCTTATTGAACGAAACAATGCACGCGTTGGTAGAGGAAGACTTGCCCTTTGTGCGTGAAACCGTGCCCCTAGAAGAAGCGATTGCCTATTTCAAGAAGAGTGGTGAAGATGACAAGGTTCGCTTGCTAAAATACCGTCAGCGACCAGATTTAGTGCTTTATAGCGTGGATGACGTGCGTGACTACCATCACGGCTATATGGTGCCTTCGACCCGCTATTTGAAGTGGTTTGCCCTTGAGTGGGTGGATGGTGCATTTATCTTGCATTTTCCGCGCCGGCATGCGCCTAACGGTCTTTCACCGATGACCCGGTACCCCAAACTGCTCAAATCTTTCCAGGATTATGGCGAATGGTTGGAAAAACTGGGAATCCCTTCAGTGGGCGCCTTGAATGACGCCATTCAAATGGGACATATTGATGAGGTCGTTTTGGTTTCTGAAGCTCTGCACGAGATGCAAATTTCGAACATCGCGGACCAAATTCAAGAGCGGTTGGATCGTGTGGGTGTGGTCTTGATTGCTGGGCCCTCATCTTCAGGAAAGACGACATTCTCGAAGCGCTTGAGTGTGCAGCTTTTAGCGCGCGGAATCAAGCCCTTTGCCTTGGAAATGGATAATTTCTTTATAGACCGCGAAAAAACGCCCTTGACCCCGGAAGGCGAAAAAGATTTTGAATCGCTGCGGGCCTTGGACCTGAAACGTCTGAACAAAGATTTGCGCGCCCTTTTGACGGGTAAAAAAGTGCAGCTGCCACGTTATGATTTCCTCAGTGGTTTGAGTGTGGATGGCGAGACCGCACAGCTGAAAAAAGATGATGTGATTATTCTCGAAGGTATCCATGGCATGAATCCGGACCTTTTGGAAGGTATCGGAACGGACGAGACCTTTAAGATTTACATTTCTTGTTTGACCCAACTCAACCTTGACCGGCATAATCGTATTTCGACCACTGATACACGTATGTTGCGCCGCATTTTGAGGGACGCACGTGACCGCGGCTATTCGGCTGAAGAAACCATTGGACGATGGGAATCGGTGCGTAAAGGTGAGGGCGAACACATCTTCCCTTACCAGGAAAATGCAGATGTGATGTTCAACTCCGCCTTGGCGTATGAGTTAACCACTTTGAAACCCTTGGTAGAGCCGCTTTTACGCCAGGTGCGGTTTGGCACCCGCGAGCATATCGAAGCCAAGCGCTTGCTGAAATTCCTCGAATGGTTCTTGCCAACTTCTACGGAATATGTGCCATCCAACTCACTTTTGCGCGAGTTTACCGGCGGGTCGCTTTTGACTAATTTCTCTTTGTGGGAACAATAATCTCCGTAATTGATAATAAAAGCCACTGATTTGTATCAGTGGCTTTTTGTTTTTTATGGCAAAAGCGTGTCTAGGGTTGGGCGTAATACTTATCGTATAAATCTTCACGCATGAAGACTTTTCCAAACACGTCTTCAAAAACCAGTTTGTAATTTCTCAAGCTATTGTCACGTACATCCCGGTAAAGAATCCGTGCTGTTTCAAGTTTGTCTTTGTTGACACCTTCAGCATTTGGGTTGAGATAATCGCGTACCCTTTGATTGATGAGCAAAAGAATATCGAAGTTTTTCTCCTCAAGGTAGGGGTAATCGATGATTTCAAAAGCAGTGGTAAGTTTCCATACGTTTTCAGCTGGCGGAAGATAGACCCGATAGTCATAATATACATTGAGTTGGTCACCGAGTGTGGGCTCAAGTGCATTTTTTGCGCCTTTATAGAAACGGATACTTTCACTTGAATCCTGGTGATGAAGTTGAGCATTGTAAGTTTTTACGTTTTGGATGTTGAAAAAGACAAGTTGTATGGCTACCACAGCCAGGAGGGCGAATTTGCAAATCTTTAGCCATAATTTGTCTTCAGCGAGATGTTTCTTGTCTGGTAGCAACATGTAGAGCATTGAAAAAGCCGGAAGGGCTGCGGGAAGCCAGTATTGATACTTGAAATGCGTTGTAAACAGGACGGTGAAGGTTAAGGGCAGTAGCCAACAAAGCAGTAGAAAGCTGAGCTTTTGTTTAGCTTTATCCCTAAAACCAAGATAGAACGAAAAGACGATCGTAAGGTAGAAAGGCAAGCTGCCATAAAATGGTTGCATGCCTTGCCATGCTGCGGCAAACCCTTTTGTGTAAACCAGGTCATAGCCTTTTGAGATAAGGGAATATTCAAGGTATAGTGTCCTGAGATAATCCTTAACACCGGCGATGGTGAACAAGAAAGGATTCGAGATGAGGAACGTGCAACTCATCAGCAGGGCGAAAACGAGCCATTTGGTGATGCTGGTTTTAATGCTTATTCTTTTTTCCTTAACTTCCCACAGCAATAGGGGCACGATGGCAGCCAGGAAAAACACACCAATGAGTTTGGTTGCAGTTAAGATGCCTGCAAAAATCG
>CAZUZM010000034.1:856-15256 GCA_964624615.1 uncultured Anaerolineaceae bacterium | reverse complement strand
CCCATTTCTATGCATTTTTGAACCATCTCGCAAATAAATATGGCAAAAAACTACAAAACAATCATTCAGTCAAGGTTTATGGCTAAAACCATAAACCTTTCGCAGCCAATGGCTATTAATCAAGTATAATGTTTAGCATTAAGCAATGGAGAAAAAGATGAAAACATACCAATTCGATCCTGAAAAACTCAAAAAGCAAACCAAAATCCTCATCCTCATGTATAGCATCCCCTTAGTGCTCATGCTCATCCTGGTTTTCTTCCTCAACCGCAATCGTCCTGAGATGATGACCCAGACCATCATTTTGGTTGTGCTCATGGTAGGCTTTTATGCCTTTATGGGCTTCCGCCGCTATAAGCAAAATGTCCAACTTTGGAAGGAATATGCTTTGACGGTAGATGAGGATGGCGTTTCACAAACCCAGCCTAACTTCCCTCAGGTGCGCATTCCCAAAGAAGAAATTAGCGGTATTGAAGTGGTCAAAAACGGTTTCTATGTGCAAACCAGGAGCCAGGGTCGTGTTTTGGGTGTTTCCAGAGAACTTTCAGACAGTGATTATGATGAACTGAAACAAATCTTTAGCACTTGGGCTGCTGAAAATGAGCTAAACCAGCCATGGGACGCCGAAGACCTGCCCGAAGAAGCTGAATTGAGCATTGGCGAAAAAGCCGACCATGCGTTTGACAGCATCGACGCCAAACTCGTCGACGCCGAAACTAAGGTCGAAAATGTCATCCATGGCGCAGAAAGCAAAATTGAAGACGCAGTGGAAACCGTCAAGGACAAAGCCCACGACGCCAAAGACAAGGCTGGAGAGGTTTTTGAGAGCGTCAAAGAAAAAGCAGAGGATGTTTTTGATGAGGCTAAAGAAAAAGCTGAAGAAATCATCGAGACGGTAAAAGACAAAGCGCATGATGCAAAAGACAAAATCGAAGACACCATTAGCGAAAAAGTTGAAGATATTAAAGACGCTTTCCACACCGATGGGGATAACAAATAAGCTTTAGTGCTACGCCATTAACAAGACCCGGGATTCCTCGGGTCTTTTTTTTAATTATCTATCCTACTGTTTTGATTAATAGCCTTAATCATCTTCCACGCCGGTTCAACACGTTGCTGCCAATTACCTTCATGGTCCCTAAACTCCCACTCGCCTGGATCCGATCCATAAACATAAAAACCATGACGCTCATAAAACCTTCGCGCCGCTTCATTCGTTTTTTCAACATTCAAGCGCAAGTGTGTTAAGCCCTGTTCCAAGGCATAAGCTTCCACATAACCTAACATAAATCCGCCCAAACCAATGTCCCGGACTTTTTCTTTGACCCTAAATGAATAAATAAGAGCACGACTCACGCCATCCGCGTTTTCATCATTGCGGGAAAGTAGCATCAAAAAAATCTGACCCACAATCTCGCCATCTTCCGCCTCTGCCACCCATAAGCGTGTATTGCCCCACAAACTGTGTTGGTAATGCCCGCGGTACATTAAACGAAAATGTAGATACTCGCCGTCCCATTCCAATGCGGGCAAATCTGCCTCAATCATGGGACGAATAAAAAAGCACGCCCCATTTGGAGCGTCGTATCTTCCCTTTTTTGATGCCAGTTTATCCATCATTCTTCAATCAAGCGCTTCAAAAGGGCTTTTTCTTCTTCCAAACTGTGGATGTCGCCATCCAACCAAGCGGTTTTAAGCTGTTTGAGGATGGTTTCAAAACGAGGCGAGGGCTCAAGCCCAAAGGCACGCAAGTCCTCACCTTTGCTGTGTTGACTAATGTGTTGATAGTGGCTAAGGTAGTTATCCAGGACGCTGATTTCTTGTTCATCCTGACTGCTCAGACGAATGGCGTCAATCGCTTCAGGTTGCACATGTTGCAGCGCTTCGACAATTTGACTGGGTTTGGAGCCAATCAAAGCCGGTAAAGCATGCCGCACCTGGCGCGTTTGCTCAATTAAACGCATGAGTCTTGCTGGGAAAACGATGCGCTCGTTCACCTTTGCCAAGTCATTTTCGGACAATCCTTCTAGCCACAAACAATAAGCAATCGTTTGCCTTTCACTCAGTTCTGTCGACTTGTGCGTGCCTGAACCACTATTGCCCAACTGGGTTAAAGCCCGTGCCAGGCTTTGGCTGATGGTGCTATTCCAAGGCAGATCCGGATGAATGGCGGTCATAATACCCAATTCATAGGCAGAATGTAACATACCCACCGCTTCAGACTCCTGCAAAATGAGATTAAACTCATGCAAAAGCCGAGCACCACTGATTTCATTGAGCAAAGGCAAATTGCTTTGCAACAAACTTAGTGTACGACTCTCAATCCTAAAGCCAAAACGTTGGGCAAAGCGCACCGCGCGTAGCATACGCGTGGCATCATCCACAAAACTAAGCGCATGAAGAACCCGGATTTTGCCGTCATGAATGTCTTCCATGCCACCCCAAAAGTCATAAAGCGTGCCAAAATGTTGGCCATCCAATTGAAGTGCCAGTGTATTAATGGTGAAATCCCGTCGGTGCAAGTCCATCTTAATGCTACTGCGTTCCACGGTGGGTAATGCTGCCGGCTTTTCATAAAACTCTGTGCGGGCACTAATTAAATCCAAGTGTTCAGGCAACAAGTCCAAATCCAAACGCTCTTCACCAAAAATGGCTTTAGCAATCGCTTCTTTTTCTTCGCTGATAATCCATTTGGCGGTGCCGAAACGGCTATGCGTAACGACCCGTCCACCCAGGCTCTTTACCAAATCTTTACCGAAGGTAATCGCATCACCTTCAATCACAATATCAAAATCCTGGCTTGGCAAGTCCAAGAGCAAATCACGCACAAAGCCACCCACGATATAAGCGCTCACTTCAAAGTCAGCAGCCCGTTGGGCAATCGCTTCCAAAAATCGCAATCGCGGTCGTGGCAAAGCCTGTTCAAGCTTGGCAACAACCTCTTCCTGGGTTGGCAAGTCACTAATGGGTTGCAAAGCGCCCAGCAAATCTGTGCGGGTCACGATGCCAATAATTTTTCCACCCAATGTGTCTAAAACTGGCACCTGTCCCCACCCACTGGCAGTCATCAGCTCTTGTAAATGCATAATGCTGTCACCCGGCACCACACATACTTCGCCACCGTCCATCAAGTCACGCGCGGTCGTTTTGAGCTTATGCTGCAAAGCGCGGTCGACATTGCGACGATTTAGTAGTCCGATGACACGCCCATCTTCAACCACAGGGTATCCTTCAAAACCATAACGATTCATCAGGTCAGCTGCTTCCTGAACGGTTGTTTCGGGTGCTAAGAGCAAAGGATTTTGTGACATGATATGCCGCACCTGTAAACTGGGTGTAACCACCGATGGCAAATAGTCCAGGACCAATTGCTCATATTTGTTCAAAATCGCCGCGCTAAGCTTAGCATCGGGACGAGTCTCCAGGCGTATCAACGCCGAAGCTGCCCGTTGATGGCCTCCGCCTTCAAAACGTCGTGCCAGTTTAGCCATGTCAATGTTTGGTGAACTGGCGCGGGCTACCAGGCGCAAACCCATGCGCGTGAGCACGAGCACTACCAGGCCATCTGGCATCAAAAACTCACGTAGGCGGTGGGCGACACTGGAAATTTCATCATTCAAATCCAAAGCTGCAGCAGTGGCAATCACAACCATGCTTTGTTCCACCATCACCGATTGGGCGGTTTTGAGCAGCCGATCATAAAGTTGAACTTGTGCGCTAGAAAGCGGTGGGTTAAGGTATTTTGCGGCAATATTGAGGTCCGCACCGGTTGCCAAAAGCCAACTCACGGCGCTGGCATCCCGCGCAATGGTACTCGGATAGCTGAGGGAACCTGTGTCCTCATAAATGCCCAAAAGCATCAGGGTAGCTTCTTCGATGGTGAGGCTTATGCCTTTTTCAATTATTTTTTCGACCAAAACCGTTGTACAAGCACCGGTCTCATGCACTTCATAATCCCATTCCGGCTGTCCTTGACTTTTTCGAGGATGGTGATCAATAACACTAACTTTCGTTTCTTTCGTAATACCACGTAGTGTAACCATTGATTGGGTATCAACCAAGGTAATTTCTTCAATATTGCTGCGTGGTAAATCGGTGATGCGTGAAAAGCCCAGTTTTAAGCCATACTTACGCAAAAACGCCTGCCCGTTGCGGTTGAATTGTCTGGGCAAGAGCGCATAACTCTCAGGATCCAGAAGATGCGCACCAAGCAATGAAGCCAGCGCGTCCAGATCGGCTTGTTCGTGAGTCATTATCAATCGCATAGTACCTCCCGTTTCAACAGTTAGTCGGTATAAACGGTTGACTGTTGATAGGGGTTATATGCATTATATATGGATTGTGACAGGCGTGCAAAGAGAAGATTGCCCGTATCAAAAAGAAGTTGGGTGGTCGAGTGCATAAAAATGACCAAAACATAGTCACCACCCGGAGAATAAACGATGCCGACATCGCTGATGGTATGCAAAAGCCCATCGGTTTCGTTGGTCCAGCCGTGCTTGTGTGCCACGCATCCTTCAACACCAGTGCCCACTTCAATCAACGCACCCATGCGGTTTGCCAACAAGTTATCAATCATCATTTGACATTCGCTATGCGTTACGCCACCAGCAAAAAAAGTGTTCGCAGGGTCATCGACCTGAGCGCAACGGTAAAGCTTTGCCAACAAATCGCCAATTTCCGAAGGCACAGTTTGGTTATAGATATCCGGGTTGAGATTTATGTCTGTGCGTTTGTTTGCCGGTGTTTCAATCTTGCGCAAGAGCGGAGAGCCTGGCTCAAAAAATCCAGCCATAAAAGTGTTTTGATACCCCAGTTCTTGTAAATCCTCAGTGACTTTTAGCGGTCCAAGCGTGTTGTCCAAATAGTTTTTCATCAGCCCGTCGGCCGGTGGGTTCAGCGAATCTTTAATCATGGACCGCATCCAATTAAGCGCTAAACCCGGATGTGGGTC
This sequence comes from uncultured Anaerolineaceae bacterium, assembly GCA_964624615.1. Classification (GTDB taxonomy): domain Bacteria; phylum Chloroflexota; class Anaerolineae; order Anaerolineales; family Anaerolineaceae; genus Mesolinea. The sequence goes on along the minus strand of CAZUZM010000034.1, from coordinate 10,302 downwards.
GCTCAATCGCCGCATGGTGGAAAGCATGATTGGAATCTTGATGGTACTGGCAGCCGAATAAGCTACGTCGACGGGCAATTCTGCTCCACCACGCGTCGCAAAATGCATCAACCGACCATCTTGAAGGTCTTGCAAATACACTTCCACCAAGCCATTAAAACCATTATTCTTGATGACCTGGCGCAGCTTGGTTTCTAAATTTGCCCATAACACTGGCTCGGCAGGTGTTTCAGCCACCTCTAACGTCACAACTCTTTGGGTTGCGGAAGCCAGGGCAGTGCCAATGCGAGTAATGGTTTCATCTATAGCAACCAAGCCTAAACCGAGCTGTCCGGGCGAAACATGTTCTGAATTAACCAAAGGAACCGAAGCCGTTGAAGGTTGTTCATAACGGTTAGCAAAATTTGTTACCAAAGATTGACGGATGGCTTCAGGGTTTTGTCTGGTTTGCAATGGGAAGCTAAAAGCTGGTGTCTGTTCCACCTTTCCCCATAGATAGGCTGACCATTTATGGCGCGCCAACTGACTATCCGCCTGGTTAAGCGTTTCTTCAATCAAAGGTTCAAAACCTAATTGGTCGGGTTTGAGTTGAACCCTGGCACCACGATAGACCAATTCAACGGGGATGCCAAATGCCTCCTGAAGGCGCGTTTCAGCAGCTTCTCGGGAAAGCCCACCTACTGGGATATCAGCTATTCGCGATCCGTAGGGATAAACGACTGCCACAGCTTTGTATCTGGCATAACTGATGATGGTTAACACAAGCGCTGCCGCCAAAAACAAACCGGCTAAAACAAAAAATGCCGGAGAAGCACTGGACTTGCGCGAAAATCCACCATAAGCACCCGATGTTCTAAGCGAACTGAGGGTTTTGCGCCTTGGCTTCCATTTTGTTTTCCGACGGTTCAACATGATGGTCATTTTACCACCGCTTAAGGGAACATTCCTTCTCTACAAACGTCTTTTTAAGGTCGATGCACTTCAATAAAACATAGATAGGCTTTAGGGTTTATGGAAAACCATGGCCTGTTTAGGCTATAATAATGACTGGAGATTTTATGAGCGGAACATCCCAACGCAGAATTCATCCCTTAGCCATTCTAGGCGCGGTGCTCTTTGCCTTGCTCGTTGTGGGTTTGACCTATTGGGCTTTTATGCGCGCTGCAGCTCGTGCGTCTAATCTAGCGGAAGAAACCGTCTATAACATGACCGTCATGCCTGCGCCAACCCAAACGCCCACGGTTTTCACACCAACCCAACTACCCACACCAACCGCAAAAGCCCCAGACATTTTACCTGAAGGTGCCATCGGCATCGGCAGCTTTGTTAAAGTGGTTGGCACCAGTGGATTAGGGCTCAACATCCGTGCCGCTGCGGGAAGAGGTCAAAACGTCAACTTCCTTGCCAACGACGCTGAGATGTTTGAAGTCATTGGTGGGCCTGAAGTCGTGGATGACCATATTTGGTGGCAGCTTGAAGCACCTTTGGATTCAAGTCGCACAGGATGGGCAGCCGAAGAATACCTCGAACGCATTAAAAAAGACAACACCACACCCTAAACGACCCATTCGGAGAAATAGTGTCACTTTTTAAACGCTGGAAAAAAAGCAACCCTAAACATCGACCCAACGCCTTCACTGATGAAACCATGCCAGTGACCTTGGAGGTGTATGTTGCTCAGTCGATGGGGATGACTCGCAGCCATATGGAAGATGCTGTTTTCTCGCTCAATATCAAATGCCTCAATCCCGCAAAATCGGATACTTTGGGTCTTTTTATCGTCGCTGATGGTATGGGTGGCCACATGCACGGCGAAATGGCAAGTTCCTTGGCAATCCAAGCCACCAGTGCGAGTTTACTGGCTTCAATCATCAATCCGGCAAAATGTGCCAATGTCACTCTTTCAGAGGAGCAAGTGCATGAAGCCCTAGCCAGCGCAGTGCAATCTGCTCAGGACTTAGTTTTATCCCAGGTAGAAGGTGGTGGCACCACCTTGACCCTGGCATTAATTATTAATAAGACCCTTCACTTCGCCCATGTAGGCGATTCGCGTCTTTATATCGCCAGTGAAACCAAACCATTGCAAGCACTCACACTGGATCATAGTTTGGTACAACATTTGCTAGATTTAGGCCAAATTAACCAGGATGACGCTTTGGGACATCCGCAACGCAATGTGCTCTTTAGAGCGCTTGGGCAACCTGAAGGCTTCAAAACTGATATCGGACATCTGCAGCTTGAGGAACCCTGCACGCTCTTACTTTGTTCTGATGGTTTGTGGAGCTTGGTTGATCAGGAAACACTTTCCAAGCGAATCAATGAGGGCGGTAATTACCAAGACATGGCAAATGAATTAGTTGATATGGCTAATAGCGCTGGTGGAACCGATAATATCAGTGCAATTTTAGTGAGAATTTTTTAGGAGAATGATGATGGAATCGAGTGGAAAAAGAAAGAAAATTTTGGTCGTTGATGATGAACGTGGCTTGGTAAAAGTCATTCGTCTCAACCTCGAACATGATGGTTTTGATGTCGTCGAAGCCATGAACGGTCAACAAGCCATGGACCAAATGCGCACAACCCTACCCGATTTGGTGCTTTTGGATGTGATGATGCCAGACATGGATGGTTTTACCGTATTGAGACTTATCCGTGACCAAAGCCAAATCCCAGTCATCATGCTCACCGCGAAAAGCGAAGAATCGGATATTGTTCAAGGGCTGGAATTAGGCGCGGATGATTACATCACCAAACCCTTTAGCCCTCGCGAACTTAGCAGCCGCATCCGAGCCGTCTTACGCCGTGGCGCAACCCGCAGCGACGAAGAAACCGGCAAAATCGTGGTGGATGACCGCTTGACCATCGACTTTGACCGTCATGAAGTTTGGGTGGATGGCGAGCTGGTGCAGTTGCGCCCCACCGAGTATCGCTTGCTTTATCACCTTGTCAAAAACGCCGGCTGGGTGCTGACCCATGACCAAATTTTGAACAAGGTTTGGGGTTATGAGTACGAAAACGAACCTCATTACGTGCGCCTTTACATCAACTACCTGCGCAAAAAGCTGGAACAAGATCCCAGCAACCCCAAGTACATCCTCACCGAACGCGGTACCGGCTATCGCTTTTTAGACTATAAACGCGACGCCTAAGGAAAAGTAAAAATTTTTAATATACAATAAAGAAAGACTTGCTTTAAATATTTCTTTATTGTTTTGTGTGAAGTTTAAGATTCTCCTGCTCTATAGAGGATAATAAGCTTTTCTCAACTAATTATGGTATGTATAAACGGAAAAGAGAATAAACCGCAAAAAGCGCGCATAATACGAAAAACCCCATAATTATATTACGTGTAATTATTCTTGTCTTTAAAATCTGATCAATAAACGCATCCTTTCTTACTTTGTCACCAGTCAAATCTTCAGGTTTCAGAGGATCATTAAGTTCAATTGAATACAATTCCTCGCCACATGACCCACATCTGGCTTTGCAAACATGTACTCTGAAAGAGTATTCTGAATCAGATTTGAAGAGTTTGTCTATGTCATTTGGATACTTTTCTTCTATATCTCTCCAATTAGAAACTAAAGAAACACCCCCTCCACCTGTTTTTTCTTCATCGTAAGTGTAATAGATAATCTGTTCAGAAGTACAGTGCTTGCATTGAGACACGCTCTTTTTTATTGAATTGTTCCCAATTTCATACAGCATAAATATCAAGAATGGTAAAGCTGCATATAAAGCAACCAACAAAAACATCCGTGTCATCGTCCACCGTGTAAGTCAATTCTATATTTTCTTCTCAACATTAGCCCTGTACTTTGAGACCATACAGTCTAAAAGCATTTTTTGTCGTGACTTCAGCACATTCATGCTCGCTCACGCCATGCAATCCAGCAACTTGTTTAACAATCATGCGCACATAGGAAGGCTCATTGCGCTTTCCCCGCAATGGATGTGGCGTTAGATAAGGGCAGTCGGTTTCAATCAAAATACGGTCTAAAGGTAATGCAGCAGTACATTCGCGCCTTTCAGGTGCGTTTTGATAGGTTACCGGCCCGCTCACCCCAAAATAGAAGCCGGCTTTAATCAGAGGTTTAGCCCACTCAAAGCTATCACTCCAGCTATGCAAGGCACCCGGTCGGGTCTTTTGAGGATGGTCATGTGGTAGGCTTTCATGCCATTCCAAAAGGATTTCCACCACGTCTTCGGTGGATTTTCGACTATGAATAATGACTGGCAATTTCAACTCAGTAGCCAATTCAAGTTGTGTGCGAAAAGCTTCCTTTTGTTGCCAGGCTGGAAAAGTATTCCAATGATAATCCAACCCAATTTCACCAATCGCCAGAACAGAAGGGTCCTTCGCAAGCTTGCGTAGTCTTTTTAGTGCATTGGCGTCCAATTCATTGATTCTATTGGGATGCAAACCGATGTTTGAAAAGATGAAACCCTCATATTGACGAGCGAGTTGCACAGACGCCTCTGAGGATGCCATGTCTGCCCCAGAATTGATTATCAACACCAAACCAGACTCTTGCGCGCGAGCCACAACCTGTGGTAAATCCTGCCCAAATCGGCGGTCATCCAAATGACAATGGGTATCTGCAAACATACCTAAAATATACCACGAAGCCATTTTCCTATAGCATTTAGCCCATAATCAGCCATTAATGATAAGATTATGCTCAGTAAAAGAATAAGAAAACGACCAGCCGCCTGCACCCGCTTCCCTACTCGCAGCGCGCTTTTCATCAGAGGACTTTTATGAACATTACATCATACATCTTTGGATGGCTGCTTGCTTCCCTTTTTGGAGCCCTTTTCCATCTTTGGCGCAACGGTGGTATAGGCAAACTTTTGCTTGACCTCGTACTCAGTTGGATTGGCTTCTTTTTGGGGCATCTGGTAGCACAACATTATGGCTTAAAATTCATGAGTGTTGGCGATATGCAGATAGCTGGTGGGATTGTAGGTAGCCTCATTTTCCTCGCCGTTGGAAACTGGTTCACCACCATTCAGCCCGTAGGAGATTAACAATGAATTCTGCCATTTTCACCGAAAGTAATATCGCTCAGGAAGGTGACCTGGTCCAATTGCAAGGTGTCAGTCACCGCAGTCATTTGCTCGTGCTTGAAGCCGGCTCGGTACTGCAAACCCATCGTGGCATCATTCGCCATGACGACATTATCGGCACACCTTGGGGCACACGCCTAGAGTCCCACCAGGGCAACCCATTTTACCTGCTTCAACCCAGTTTGGGAGACCTCATCAAAGGGCTTAAACGTGGTACCCAAATTATGTATCCCAAAGAAATCAGTTATATTCTGTTTCATATGGGCATCGGCCCGGGAAAACGTGTTTTGGAATGTGGCACTGGCTCTGGTGGCTTGACCACCGCCTTGGCTTATATGGTTGGCTCGACTGGAAAGGTTTACTCTTACGAGCGCAAAAATGAAATTCAAAACCTGGCCATCAAAAACCTCACACGCTTCCGCTTGGAAAGCCGCGTTGAATTCAAAATCGGGGATGCCAGTGAAGGCTTTGCCGAACGTGATTTGGATGCCATTTTTCTTGACCTGCCCAACCCGCAGGACTATTTGCACCACGTGCGCCAAAGCCTGCGTGGCGGCGGCTCCCTGGGCATGATTTTGCCCACTTTTAACCAAGTGGAACTGATCCTCAAAGGGCTCAAAGAGTTCAATTTTGCGCTGGTTGAGGTCAGTGAAGTGATGCAGCGCTTTTACAAAACAGACTGGATGCGCCTGAGACCGGTGGATCGCATGGTTGCACATACCGGCTATCTGATTTTTGGACGCATGGTTGACCGCTTAGCCGCTGAAGAAAGCGATAAGCCCCAAGCAGATGAAAGCGTTGACGAGCCCGAAAGTGAATAACGGTTTGTTTTCTGCCTGCAAGGGTTTGCCGGATGACTTACCCCAAAGACTGGCGGATAACCTGACGCGTGTCAAAAGCCCCATCATCGATAATCGTTTACACGGTGATGTCCAGCTTCACCCTGCCGCCGTTCTGATTCCACTTTTATGTCACCAAGGCGAATGGCACATCCTCCTCACCCGCCGCACCGAAAAATTGTGGAGCCACCCAGGACAAGTTGCTTTTCCGGGTGGCGCATGGGAACCAGAGGACAAGGATCTGGTACAAACCGCCCTGCGCGAAAGTTTTGAAGAAGTCAGTTTGCTGCCCGAAAGCGTGACCGTCATTGGCCAATTGCCCAGCTTTGGCACCATCTCACACTTTGAACTAACCCCCATCATTGGCATCATACCCTGGCCTTATGACCTTATTTTGAGACCTGAAGAGGTCGCCCGCGCCTTTATCGTCCCGCTTTCGTTTTTGAGAAATCCCGATAATTATTATTATGAGGATTATTGGCATGAGGGACAAAGCCACCCCGTGCTCTACTTCAAACGCTATGATGGTGAGCTTATCTGGGGCATCAGCGCGCAAATCATTCTTAGCTTCCTAAAAATCATCGAAGCATAGCCAAAAACTTAATGGATACAAAAAGCCACCCCGAAAGGTGGCTTTAATTTTGTATAACAGTCAGAAGATAGACTAGGCTTCTTCTTCCTCATCTTCGCGGGCAGTGAGAACTTCAGGTTCAGCAGAGCCTTCTTCAGCTTCTTCACCTTCAACAGGTTCAGCAGCAGCGAAGACCACAGAAACGATGACTTCTTCGGGATCGGTGTGAATAGTTACGTCGTCACCCAGTTTGAGGTCAGCAACGGTGATGGTGTCTTCAGCCGTTTCGATACCGCTCAGATCCACCTCGATACGTTCGGGCAGATCCATGGGCAGGGCTTCGATATCCAATTCGTTGACGCCTTGGTTGATGATGGCATCACCTTGTTTGAGCACAGGGGCTTCGCCAACCAATTCGATGGCGACCATAGCGCGCAGTTTTTCCTTGAGGGAAATCTCAAGAAAGTCGACGTGCATCAGTTCTTCATAGATGACGTCACGTTGGCGGTCACGCACGATGGCGGTGTGTTTCTTTCCGTCCAGATCGAGATTAACAATGCTGGTACCGGTCAGTTTGCCCATAATCAAAGAGGTGCTGTGGGCATCCATTTGGATGGAGATGGGTTCGGTTTTGCTACCGTAGATAACACCAGGCAGAATGCCGGTGCGGCGTAAGGCTTTGACCTTTTTGCCAGTTACTTCGCGCTTTTGCGCTTTAATGGTGATCATATCACTTGACATTTTTTCCTCCGGACGCCTCTCACCCTCCATTCAGGGTTACCCTCGTCCAATGTTATTTTACCGGCTGGAATCACCGGCAACCGATAATAATACTCTTTGGCGTGGAAACTGTCAAATTTTTCTGGATTTTTTAGGCCGAAATGTCATTATGGCGTCGCTTCATCATCATAAATAACTGCCATATTTCCCAAGACACCCCAAGAAGTCGAAAACACCTCGGTTGGGGCATCATAAAACTTGCCGTTATTCATGTAGCGGATACTATCTTCATCGTAACCGGTCAGAATAACCACATGCTCAAAAGGCGCAACAATGGCTACCCGCCCTTCTTTGTCTACGTACTCAACCGGTTCACTATATTCCAGGTTTCCAATAATCCAGACAATAATGGGTTTATCCTGGGAAAGCATTTGTTTGGCTTCATCCAGCGAATAGTTTTTGACCGCTTTCGCCGGCAAGTCATAAGCCCGCAAACCTTCCGCAATCGGTTCAGCATGCACACCATACGAATAAGGTGGTATTTGTCCCCAAACACGGGTGCTGAAGTCACCAACATAACCATAGTCAGGATTATCCGAGCGTGGCATGTCAGCCTGAAAAGTTGACTCATAAATATTAACTTTGAAGAACCATGCCCAGTCTATCGCCGCACTGGACTCACAGCTAAGATAGTAGTATTGCGAATGGCCAGTGATATTGCGGATGTAATGGGAAGTGGGATAGTCGATGGTTTTGGTTGACAGCTGCACTTCGGGTGTTTTTTCTGTCTCTTGGTTCTCTATCGCCGTCTCCTCATCAGAAAGCGTTGGTTCAAGTTCTGGGTCTAAAAGAGTAGGGCTGGGTGTAAGTTGAATGGTTTCAGTCGGCAGGACTTTAACTTGCGGCTCCGGCTTATCAAGCTCACTTTGAATCTCAGCAACAGGGCTTTGACAGCCAAAAAGCAAGCCTAAGAGAAGTATTAAGGTTACGAGAAAAACGGCATTTCTAAAACCAGCTTTCATAGCTTTAGTTTACTTGATTTTTAGAATGGCTTTAGCCAGCGGCGAGTCAACATCCAAACTAGTCAATTAGTCAGGTTTCTGTCGATGATATGCGTCCTTTGTTGCGCATGGTTTTTGATAGCCAGATGAATGCTTTCGGCGTATTCTTGGCCAAAAAAGCCAAGATAACTTCGCAGACGCTGTTCAATCTCAGGTCCTTCGGTATCCGCCAGAACTTCTTTGAGCAAATACACCACCTCACCGGGCGACTGGTTAGCCAGGCTTTGCACCAATTCCGCCAAACGGGATTGCAGCTGCAAGTCTGATTGGCTGATAAAAGGCCTGATCAGGCTGTAAACCGTGGGTAAGTCTTTACTTTCAGCCTTTGGCAGGTAGAGGCTCAAAGCAAACAGTCCCTGTCTTTTTCGCCAGACTTCCGGGCTTTCCAGCAATTCTTTGACCAGGTCACGAAACAGTAAGGGGTCGCTGTTGAGAATGCCTTGGCAAGCCTTGTCAAAAATAGATGCCACCACCGCGCGATCCTGGGGTTGAGAAAGCCAGTCCTTCACATGGGTCATCACTTTTTCGTTTTCGGATTTGGGAAAATGTCCCATCAAGTAACAAGCCAGGTCCCGTGACTCAAAATAGCTATCTTGCCACAAAACATCTATGAGGGCATAACTTTGTTCCACTTTTAGGCTGACTGTCTGACGAAGACTCAACTCAAGTTGTGGCACAATTTGCAAGGGCAAGTCATATTGCCGCATGAAGCTTTCCGGAATCGTGTCGTGATGTTTGCGATGCGAATACTGGTGATAGAACGAGAAAAACCGATGCAATGAGGCCAAAAAAGTTTGGGGCTCATCAAAGCATTCACGTAATTCTTCTAATTGTTTTGCCAAACGGCTAAGGTTGATCGCGACCATGTCCTAAATTATAGCCGAAGGTTTTATGAAAAAAAACGACTTGATAAACAAATATGCGCTATCCGCCATGCAACTAAGAATTCCAGTTAACTATGGCGGATGGCGAGGACGCCATCCGGAACCAGATGATGGTTCGTCATGGCATCCTGCTCAGTTTGTCGTACCGTCCTGGCTTGGTTCGTCATGGCATCCTGCTCAGTTTGTCGTACCGTCCTGCTTCGGTTCGTCATGGCGTCCTGCTTCGGTTCGTCATGGCGTCCTGCCTCGGTTCGTCATGGCGTCCTGCCTCGGTTCGTCATGGCGTCCTGCCTCGGTTCGT
>CAZUZM010000034.1:0-756 GCA_964624615.1 uncultured Anaerolineaceae bacterium | reverse complement strand
CATGGCGTCCTCGCCGTGACATCTTTTCACCACTACAACTGACTTCTGTGATAACAAAAAAGAGACTAATCCTTAGCCTCTTTTCAGTCTTTAACAAAAGATACTTTTAGTAAGTCTTGGCAAAATAGACCATGGTGTTGGTCTTGCGACCTGAGTAGAAGCACTCACCTTCGCCTTCACATTCGGCAAAATTGAGCAGCTTGCATTTGGTTTCTTCGCGGATGGTATCTTCATTAGCGGTATCTTCGTACCACCAAACCTTTGCCCAGCCCTTATTTTCCACCACATCCTTAAAGTCTTCATAATTATCGACTTCAAAAATGTGTTCATCGCGGAATTTAATTGCTTTTTCCAGCATATTGGCTTGAATCGTCACCAACATGTCGGCAATGGTTTTCTCGTAGCCGTCCATGGAAATAAAACTTTTGCCATCCCGTCCGGGAATATCGCGGCGTGCCATCGCCAGGCTGTTTTTCTCAACATCCTTGGGCCCGATTTCAATGCGCAGCGGCACACCCTTCATTTCCCAGTCGTTGTATTTGAAGCCAGGCGTCAAGCCATCGCGGTCATCCACATGCACGCGAATACCCTCAGCCATCAAACCTGAGCGCACCTTTTCGACCATCGCCAAAACAGCTTCCTTTTCGGTATCCTTACGGAAAATAGGCACAATCACGACCTGAATCGGGGCTAATCGGGGCGGCATAATCATACCCTGGTCATCACCATGGATCATCACCATTGCGCCAATTAAGC
>CAZUZM010000033.1:0-15723 GCA_964624615.1 uncultured Anaerolineaceae bacterium | reverse complement strand
GCTTAAGCAAAATAGCTTAAGGAAGTCCCCAAACCTGAAGGGTTCCGTTCAATCCAGAGGTAATCAGGGTTTTGCCATCATAGGACCAAGCTAATCCATAATAGGGAAGGTTAACTTCGCTTAATTGGATTAACAGGCTGCCCTCTTTTGGATTCCAAATATTTAGTTTTCCACAGGAATCTACGCTAGCCAATAAGGTGCCATCCGGAGACCATAAAACACGATTCACTTGGCAGCCAGAGCTTTCCAATCGCTGGTGAATGGTGTAGCTTTGGGTATCCCAAAGAAGAATGCTGCCATCAGTGCTGGCTGTGGCGAGAAGGCTTTCCTTTGGCGAAAAGGCCAGATCTAGAATGATTGAAGCATGGCCTTCAACGCGACGTGGGCTTTGGTTTTTTGCAATATCCCAATAACGCCAAACGCCTAATTCACTGCCGATTGCAAGATATTGCCCGTCGGGTGACCAACTTAATGCGCTGATGACATCAGAATGGGTTTCAAGTGGTTCACGTTTGAACCAACCATCGCGGTTCCAAATGGTGATGTCGCCATTGGTCATACCAACCGCAATCGCTTTGCCGTCTGGTGACCATGTGAGACTGGTCGGCATGGAAGAAACGGGCAGACTCAAGTCTTTGACAAACTCTTCCGTTTTAAGGTCAAAAATACGAACGGTGTTGAATTCACCAAAAACTGCGAGCAGGTCGCCGTCGGGGGACCATGCGATTTGATTGGCGAAAACAGCTGACCCTTTGACGTGTACCAATCGCTTGCCATCTGAGGCATTCCAAAGCTCAAAACTGCCGTCTGAGTGCAGGTTGGCGTAGGTTTTTCCATCCGGAGAGGTGGCAAGGGCGGTATTGGCTAGACCATATGGTGTGTAGCTCTGCAGGGTTTCTCCGTTTTGAGTATCCAGGATGAGCAAGCCGCCTTCGGAATTGATTGTTGCCAAGTGTTTATTGTCGGGAGAAATGGCGAACATGAGCGATTTTGCTGGTGTTTTGCCTAGTGATTTCGCTTCATTTTCGGCAGTGAGCTTTTGTTCGGACAAGATGTTTTCATGGTTATAGACTAAGGATAGGTCATCCATGCTCCAGGCGATGGGTCCGCTACCTGAAAGGCTCTGCGAAATGGTTAAGCTTTCAACGTCCCAGAGCAAAAGGCTGCCATCTTCGCTGGACGAAGCCAATTGGTTGCCCGTATGCGACCAGGCTATACTGTCGATGGCGGCTTTATGTCCATGCAGCAAGCCGGCAAAAGAAAGATTCGATGCGTTCCAAAGGGTCAGCCTGCCGTCATAGTTTCCGGCAGCAATGTGCTTGCTGTCGGCAGACCAAGCCAGGAGGACAATGCCTTGGGTATGTGGGGCGAATGATTTAGCGCTTGAGGAATCAAAAGGTGCGGTGTAAAGCAGGGCATTGCCGTCTGTGCCACCAACGACAATTTTAGTGCCATCCGGAGACCAAGCCATGTCAAAAAGATTTGCCAGATTTGCCTGAAGTGCTGTTGTTTCTTGCCAGGAGGTGGCGTCCAAAATCTGGATTTTGCCTTCTGGTAAAGCCACCGCCAGGGACTTGCCATCCGGTGAACCTGCGACGGCTTTGCAAGCCGTGTTTTCGAACAGCCGATGCGTCTTCTCGAAAGGCTCCTGACTAAAGATGTCCAGCCCCTGAGAGCTGCAAACCGCCAACGTTTTACCCTCGGACAGCCATGTGAGATCCTGAACAGTTCCTTCACCGATTGTTACCAGTAAGGAAAGCTGAGCTGCGTTATCGACGCTAAGCGTTTCGGTGCCTTGAAAGAGCACCGGTTTGGGGGTAGGTGTTGGTTCGGGACTGGGCTCAGGACTAGGTTCTGGGATGGCAGTGGGTGTTGGAGTTGGGAGAACCTGGTCTAAGGTTGCGGTTGGTTCGACGCTAAGAGTTGAAGTTGGGTCAGGAGTGGTTATTATGGGTTGACCACACGCGCTTAACAAGGTGACCAAGATAAGGATGGCAATTAGATTTTTTAACGATAATAGGTTGATGGTGGGCGTTTTATTCATAGGATAAGATCTCTTTGTAAATTGAATGGACATTATACCAGTCTGTGTTTTATGGCGCACAAGGCTGTATCAGAAAAGCCGGCTACCAATTGTTTTTGGTAGCCGGCTTTTGGCTTTAGAAATTGTTATCTTTTCTATTTGTTGATGAACCAATTGTAGGCGTAGTAGCCTCTGGTACTTTCGATTCGAATGGCGATAATTTCTTCGCCTGCCAGCTCGGCGGGAATAGTAACAGTTAGCTCGACACTCGCGTTTGCTTGAGAGTTGAACGTTCCGCTGGCGATACCTTTAACACCCATCGTATCTTTTTTCCCCATGAGGATGGTGAAATCGACATTGGGTTTCAGGTTATCAATACGGATTGTCACTGTTTTTTTAGCTTCAACACCTGCGATGCTCAGGACTGGTGCGTTTTTATCGGGTGTTTTTGTCACGGTGGTTGGTGCCGCAGGCGTAGAAGTTGTGGTGCTAGGTGGGGTAGCCACGATACCACCCTGTTTGTTCCAGAACCAGTTATAAGCATACCAGCCACCACGCACACTTTCGATGCGGATCGCAAGGCGTTCTTCATTGGCCAGGGCTGCTGGGATATCAATCGTTGCTTCGGCAACACCAGAATCATTTGTGGTAAAGGAAGCGACTTCAGTCCCTTTGAGTCCACGTGTGAACATCTTGCCAAGAAAAGCTATGACTTCAGCATTTTTAGGGAAGTTTGAGAGGGCAATTGTTACCGACTTGCTTTCTACCGCCGATTTGATGCTAAGGGTGGGAATGTTTTTGGCAGGTGTTTTTGTCGGTTGGGTTGTGCTTGGTGGCGCTTGGGTTGGTTGTGAAGCCGGAGGCGTGCTGGGAGTCGGCCATGTGCCCCCGTCTTTTTTATTCCAGAACCAGTTGTAATAGTACCAACCACCAGTCACACTGTCGAAGCGAATGGCGATTTGGGCACGTCCTTTGAATGCAGCAGGAATTGGCAAGGTCGCTTTTAGATTGCCACCTTCGCCGGTGTCAAACCGACCGACATCGATTCCATTGAGTCCTTTGGTGTCATATTCACCCATACGCACGATAAATTCGCGTCCTTTCGGCGCGTCTTTTATCAGAATAGTGACACTTTCGTCAGTAATGACCTCGCCGATGGTAAAACTAGGATTGACAGCAAAAACTTTACTCACACCAATAAAGGCTGGTAGTAGCAAGGCTAAAGCAATGACCAAGGTGAAAACTTTGTATTTTTTCATGGTTTCTCCTTTAAATTTGAAACGTTATACTAACTATGACGTATTTGATGCAAGTTTTGTTCCTGGACAATGCGTAGAGCTTTTTGAGTTTGTGTGGGCTTAAGCTATAATGGGGACCTGAAAACGGAAGATTTATAAAGGAATTATTCAGGGATATGCATAAAAAAACGATAACTATCTTGAGTCTTGTTGCAGCAGTTGTTCTTATAGCTTTAGGCGCTTGGGTTGGTAAAACCTATTTGGGTGGGCGAAACAATCTGGTTTGGTCTTTCCTTAAAAAACCTTCATTTCACCGTGATTGGATTACACTCGCTGGTGAAAAATGTGGTGAAGCACCTTTTATCTTTCCCAGTGCTGGCTTTGTTGGCTATCTTTACGATGACGTATTTCAATTGGGCAAACGCCATACCGGTATTGATGTTTTCTCTGGAACCGAAGCCGCGCAAATGCCGGTGTATGCACCATACGATGGCTTTGTGACTCGCGAATTAGGTTGGAAGTCTTCGCTTATCATACGCATTCCTGAAGACCCATTGCAACCGGATCGGCAAATTTGGATTTACCTAACCCATATGGCAGACCGCAAGGGCAATGGCTTGATTGACTCCCTCTTTCCACCTGGTGTCAAAGATGTACCTGTGAAACAAGGTCAAATTTTGGGGTTTCAGGGTGATTATTCAGGGAATCCTGCAAAACCCGTTGGTGTCCATTTGCACCTTTCTATCGTCAAAGATGATGGGAACGGGCACTATCTCAACGAAACAGTCTTTAAGAACACGCTTGATCCATCGCCTTATTTCGGCATGGACTTAAACGCGAAAACGCTCAAACAAGAAGCACCCAGGTGCAAAGTCAATGTTGGCATAGATTAAGCCTTAGGTTTTGACTATAATCAAGTTTATCGTGTAATCGGAGGTCAGGTATGCAAGAAATCGCCCCAAACATTTTTATTGAGCAAAACTCTTTGGGAATGGTCACGGGAATTATCCGCTCGGCTAATTCCACAACCTTAATTGATTACCCATTTCGACAGGACGAACTAAAATCCTGGCGCGGTGCGACCAGTCGGATGGTTTCAGGAGATGCCCGCTATCTGATTATGCTGGATACCCATTATGACCGTCTGTTAAGCGCTAAAGGGAGTGACTGCACTTTAATCGCCCATGCCAATACAGTTATGCCGGGAAGAATGAAAGTGACCAATGTGAAAGGTCAAGAAGACCAACTCATTCAGACCGAATCTTTTGACCCCACCGGTAATGTCGCTCGTTTGTTGCCCCCAGAAATCACCTTTGCCGAACATATGGTGCTTCATTTGGATGAATTTGAAATCGTTTTAAAGCATCGTCCTGGCGCCAACTTTGCTGGCGTATGGGTGGAATTGCCGCAACAAAAAATTATTTTTGTTGGTGATTCGGTTCTTGTGGATCAGCCACCTTATTTAGGCTTTGCAAACCCCGAAGTTTGGGTGCGTGAGTTGGACATTTTGGCGGGGCGCGATTATCGTGGCTATCAAATTGTCTCCACAAGAGATGGCATTGTTAGCCAAGAAATTGTGCGTGATTGGGCGAAAGTTATCCGTTACATCAATGATGCTTTTAAAGAACTCATTGCCAATGAAGCAGAATTAGAAGCATGGCTTCTGAAAATTCCAGATATTATGAAACATTTTAACCCCTTGATGCGGGAAGATGAGCGTTATTACAATCGCCTGGGTTGGGGTATTCGAAATTACTATGACCAGTTTATGAGTTCAAAAGTTGAGGTAGCTGATGATTGATGGTTATGTGCCTTTGGTAAAACTGACCCGTGGTGGCATCGTAGAATCGATGCACTTCGGTGCGTTTGCTGTGGTTGACGCAAATGGCAAGCTTATTGCCTCGGGCGGTGACCCAGACCTAATCACTTTTCCGCGTAGCTCGATGAAGCCTTTTCAGGCACTGCCGTTTTTTGAAGCTGGTGGACCTGAGCATTTTGGCTTAAATGACGAAGAATTGGCCATTATGTGCGCTTCACACTTTGGCACGGATGAACATGTGCGGGTTATCAAAAGCATTCACAACAAAGTTGGTCTCACCGAAGCCGACCTGCAATGCGGCTTCCACTGGCCTTCTGATAAAGAAACCAGCTTTGCGATGCGCATGCGTGGCGAAACGCCGACGCCATACCGCCATAATTGCTCTGGCAAACATAGCGGCATGTTGGCAATGGCAAAGCTGATTGGCGCGTCGAAAGACAACTACCTGGATATGAGTAATCCCGTCCAAAAAGGAATCTTAAAAATGGTTGCCGAGATGTGTAATGTCGCTCCTGAGAGCATGGCTATCGGCACTGATGGCTGTAGCGCGCCGGTCTTTGCCATGAGCTTGCGTGATTTTGCCTATGCGACCGCAAGATTGGTTGACCCATGTGCTTTGTCCGAAAAGCGTGCTTTAGCGTGTGAGACGGCTACCCGGGCTATGCGCGCGTTTCCCTTTATGGTTGCCGGACCGCAACAGCTCGATACCATTTTGATGGAAGTCATGGATGGAAAAGTTGTCTCCAAAGGTGGCGCGGAAGGTTATCAGATGATTGGCGTTATGCCAGGTGTCTTACCGGAAATTCCACGTGGGCTTGGCATCACCATGAAGTTTGCCGATGGTGACCCTAACCGTCGGGCGACTTATGCCATGACTGTGGCGATTTTGAGCGCTTTGGGATTTGAGAAGGAAATGCAATCGGAAGCGTTCGCGCGTTTCAACACACCTGTTTTGCATAACTGGCGAGGTCTCGAGATTGGCGAGACCCTTATTTCCGAGCCTGTCTGTATTGTTTAGGATTTTAGACGATGATAAGGATGACGCCTGTTTATCAGGAACGACTCAATCAGGTTGAGGAACGATTAGATCAAGTTTACGGTGTGCCTACGTGGCACACTTTTTTGCCGGCTGTCGACGAATTAGTTTGCACGATACTTTCTCAAAACACCAATGATATCAACCGCGACAAAGCTTTTGATAAGCTCAAGGCAACTTTTCCCTCGTGGGAAGCGGTGCGCGATGCTGAACCTGAAGCGGTCATGGATGCCATCCGTGTAGCCGGTCTTGCAAACCAAAAAGGCCCCAATATTCAGGCGGCGTTGCGTTTTGTCACTGAAGAACGTGGCGAAATTGATTTGGAATGGCTCAGAGATTTTAGCTATGAAGATGCAATCGCTTGGTTGACACAAATGAAAGGTGTGGGTGTGAAAACAGCATCCATTGTGTTGGTGTTTTCATTGGACATCCCCGCATTTCCGGTAGATACTCATATTTATCGTGTCACCGGACGGCTTGGACTGCGACCAGAGAAGATGAACATTGACCACGCGCATCGTTGGTTTGCATCCAGCGAACGGCCGCAAAGTTTTGGCACCTTGCACTTGAATATCATCAGCTTAGGGCGTGACACTTGCCGGGCGCGCAAACCAAAGTGTGGCGCTTGCCCGGTGGAAGATATTTGCACCTATGCTGAAAAAGTGTTTGACTAAGCTTTGTTTACAAGCGTGCCCAAGAGCGACCAGGGACCAGTCCAGTCGATGCGCACATCGCGAACCTGACCCAATAAAACCTCATTCGACTCCACAAAAACCAAGCGGTTATGAGGGCTTCTGCCACGCCATTTTCCTTTAGCGCGACCTTCAAAAAGCACGGGTACAGTTTGGCCCAGGAAGCGCTCGTTAATTTCACCCACAATGCGTTTTTGCAGCGTTTCGAGTTCACGGAAGCGGCGCATTTTTTCTTCTGGTGAGACATCATCAGGCAGTAACCGTTCAGAGTAGGTTCCAGGTCGGGGGGAATAGCGCGCCAGATGGGCGACATCCATTCTCAGGTCTTCAAGCAGCTTATAGGTTTCATCAAATGCGGCTTCGCTTTCGCCTGGAAAACCGACGATGATATCGGTACCGATTGAAACCTCGGGCATGAGGTCGCGGATGTGAGCAATGATTTTGCGATAATCGTCGTTGGTGTAACCGCGACGCATGGCTTTGAGCACCTCATCATCTCCAGCCTGGATAGGGAGTTCGATGTGCGGCATCACTTTCGGTAAGGTGGCTACCGCATTGATGAGGTCGTCACTCATAAAATTGGGGTGGGAGGTTAAAAAGCGGATACGTTCCAAGCCTTCAATGTCATTGACCCTTGCCAAGAGCTCGGCCAAATGGATACCATCATCGCGGTCTAAACCATAGCGGTCCACAATTTGGCCTAATAGCACCAGCTCTTTAGCCCCTCGGGCAACCATTGTTTTAGCTTCTTCCACGATGCGTTGCGGATCCCGGCTTCGCTCGCGACCTCGTTTGTGGGGAATGATGCAATAGGCACAGGCGTGTGAGCACCCTAAAACGATTGGCAGGTTTTCTGAAACCGCGTGGAGATTGCCGGCATGGATGCCAAACTCTTGGCGCAAGAGCCCTTCAATATCGTTTTCGTCAACATCGGCGAGCGGTTCAAAAACCTGGGTATGTTTCTCATGCACTGCCCGTAAAATGGCTTCAGGATCCGAGGGTGCAGCAAAGGCATCCACCCAAGGATAACGTTTCTCAAGTGCAGCATTTCCGCCAATGCCAACCAAACAGCCCATCAGGGCGATAATTAGGTTGGGGTTGGCAGCTTTGAGCGGTTTGAGGGAGTTGAGACGTCCCAGTGCCTTGTCTTCAGCACTTTGGCGCACGACGCAGGTATTGAGCACGATGAGGTCAGCCTCTTCTACCGTGTTGGTTTCGTCATAGCCAAGCTCCGAAAGAGCCCGGCTAAGGCGTTCAGAATCTGCCACATTCATTTGGCAGCCGATGGTCCATATGTGATATTTCATAGTCCTTGATTATACATGAGGCGGTTTTTGTTTGCATTGTATTAATACGGATGAAAACTTGCACATTTTTTGGGCAATGCCAAGAAAGCTGTTATAATAGGGTCACATCGATCAAATCTACTAGAGAATCGAGGGAAATAATGGAATTTATGATTACTGAATACAAACGTTGTTACGTCATCAAGGCTATCGGCCGTATTGATAGCGCCTCCGCACAGGATGTTGAAAAACGCCTGATGGATTTAACAGGCAGTGAAAAGTCCATCATCATGGACATGTCTGGCGTTGATTTTGTGTCAAGCGCAGGCTGGTGGGCTGTTATCCGCGTACAAAAAGAGCTGAAGAGCAACCATAAAGGTGACCTTATTTTGGTTAACCTGCAAGAAAATGTTCGCGACTCAATGGATCTGATTGGCATTCTGCCATACTTCACCATTTACGACGAGTTGATTGACGCTGTAGCCAGCATCTAAACACATCAAAAAACAAAAGGCAGCGTTAACGCTGCCTTTTTTCCTATCCTTGTAAACTCTTAATCACCCTATTCAGCAAAAGAAATTTTGTATTTGGCTTTTTGTCGGGTATTGAGCGTTGAGCCACTGACGAGAATGACAATATTTTCGTCTTTGGGTGTCTTATCAAGCTCAATCGTCAGCGCTTCATCCCCTTTGACAAAGTGGTGTTCCACGGTTGTTTCTGCCCCGTAGCGGATGACACTAACAATATAGGTTTGAGGAAGCGTATTTTGGATCCGGACAAAACCCTGTCCTTGCCATCCTTCATCACCTTGTTCGAGGTCAGCTCTATAGCCAATGGTATCGAGGGCAAAATTATCCAAAGCCAAGCCATGAGAATGGACAGCAGCGTCGGTTACATAATCGAAGCGTAGCGTTACGATTTTGCCGTTGTAATCGCTAAGGTCAACTTCTTCGTCAATCCATCCATTGCTTTTACCAGTCCAACCACAACCAAAGCTATTGCCACTGGGATTGTCGGTGGAGCACGTTTTAGATTTCAGGATTTTCCAGCTTTGACCATCTGTTGTTGCTGAAACATAGGCGTAATCATAGTCAACTTCGATATCGTACCAAGCTTTAAATTTGAGTTTACTCTCACCAGTCGCTTGGGTCAGGTCAAAGTCACGGGTGAGGCTGCTGTTGCTTTCATCGCCAATATTTGACCAATAGAAGTATTCGCCAGAGGGAGCCTGATCAATGGGAATAATCTTAACAAAAGGCTCACCTTTGAACGTGAAACTTTTGGCGTTGCCACATTCCATCTTAATAGAATCGACTCCGAATTGGTGCACATCGCGCTGGAGGTTTTGAGGGCAGGCGTATAAGGTTTCGGTCAGTTTCATGGTGTAGGGTGAGTGGCTTTTGTAGTCATAGCGGCGGTTTGCAATGCCTGACTTTTGAAGCAGGTTTGCCACGGCCCAATCGGCGAATATTTCTTCGCCGGTGTAAGGTTTTTGCGTGTCAGGATTAATGAGGCTTAGCTCTTTGGCAACGCTGTCTATGGCAACAAACCCATTTTCTTTGTGAGCTACCAGTTTTTTGGTTGCTTCCTCGCCGAAGCGGTCCAGGAAATAAGACATAAAGATATAACTGGCACCGTAGTGCGCTGCGTTATCCGAATCGCCGGCATCCCAATCATTGAGTTGCATGTCGGTGTTTTGCATGTAATTCCAGTCAAAACCACCGGTATCATAATGATTGACTTGTTCGGCGAGCATCGAAAAACCTTCGTTTACCCAGGTTTCTTCGTTTTTATCCAGGTACCAATGGATCATGTGTTGGTACTCATGTGCGATGGTGCCATAGATGTAAGGGTCTTCAAGGTCTACGGTGTCTGCATTGAGCAGGAACATTTCGTGAGCATTCGAGTAGGGATGGGCATCAGGGTGGACTTCATCAGAAGACGAGTAGTAGCCGGCAACAGTGCTGCCGATGCCACGTACGTAGAGGACGTAAAAACGCTGGTCTCCGTCCACGCCGGGGTTCCATTCGGTTCCAAAAAAGGCGCGGTTGGTGGGTACGATTTCCTGGTCGATGATATCGCCCAGTTTGGTTATCGCAGTTTCTATATAGGTGACGCGGTCTTCAATCCAAATATAAATATTGTTGCCGACATATCGCAGGGTCGCATCGATGGCGGTGGTTTTGGTGGTGTCGGTGTCCATAATCCAGAAAGCTTTCTTGGCACCGACGGCATGGGGCGCTTCAGTGTCGATGAGTGTTTCTGGTACGTTGACCTTGCCACGTAAGCGTTCCGCCAAATCCACGGCATTCGCCTCAGGAACGATCATTTGCCTGAGCGTATCCTGGGTTTCGTTTGCAGCCTCTTCGAGTTTAGGTCGGGCTTCAGCTGGAATGGTAGGGCTTATGGGAACTTCTATTTGTGGGTTTTCGGTTTGTTGTGGATTTTGTGCCTGCAAAGTAGGAAGCACAGTCTCTAAGGTCTCTGTCAATGCTGGTATTCTATAGATCAGAACACCGATAAGACAAACGGCAGCACAGCATAGGCAAAGCAAAATGAGGATTGCGATGCTGATAACGGTCCTAACGGTTTTTTTACTGGTTGTGTTCATATGTATCCTTCAATCGTTTAAACTTCACCTATTATAAAGTTTATTTAAAAGAAGGTAAAATGGTGCCATGCCCAAAGAAGAGTCCATACTGATAAAAGAAAATTGTTTCCTCATCTTTTCCCTCTTATTACTTCTCTCGGTAATTATGGTTTCTTCCCGGGTTTTGCCTAAAGGGTCTTTCGACAAAGTAAGTGATTTGGTGGGCAATAAGCATTTTAGATACGTGACATGGACGGCTGAAGCGCTCTTTAATAAAGCCGTTTCGGCATCGTTGAAGGCAGAAAAGTTTTTGAATGATCAAAAGCAAACAGCCCTGGTTGAAGCCTATTTCAAAAATGCCCACGCACTTGAAGAAGACGAACGGTTACTGATGACGCTTTATTCGCAGCCTGGTCAAAAAAATAACGCCCAGCAAGTTGATGCCGCCAAGAAAAAATATGACAAAGCCCGGGCTTCTTTCGAAGGCATGAGCCCTCTGACCGAAGCGGTTTTACAAAACCAAACCGAAAGGACGCTCCTGGATTTGGGCTTTGGCGTGGCCGGGCAAATTTTCCCACCGGTGTTGTACCAAGTGAGTGATTTACCTCTAAACCTGATTCTCTCAACGAGGTCCAAGATAGAGACAGTGATGGGCATGAGCTTGAAGCCAGGCATGGATCCCATCGAAATGGATGAGCTCGAAAATGAGATTAAGTCATCTTTTGGTTTTTCAGGATTAATTGAACCTGTTGGAGGTGTAGGCACCTATCCAAGCATGGTCATGCGCACTGGCAACATCCATTGGCTCACCGATACCGTGGCACATGAGTGGACCCACAACTACCTTTCGTTACGTCCTTTGGGTATCCGATACTTTAAGAATTATGCCATGCGCTCGATTAACGAAACCACCGCCAGCCTTTCTGGGCGGGATATTGGTCGCGCTGTGATCGCAAAATTTTATCCAAACCAAATCCGAATCGGCTTTATTCCGATGATCAAAATGTCTTGGGTGGTTTCTGAAGATGAAATAGAGCAGGCAGGGATTAATTTTCAGCATGAAATGCACAAGACCCGGATTAGAGTGGATGACTTGTTAGAAAAAGGCGAGGTTGAAGCGGCGGAAGCGTATATGGAAGCCCGGCGCATGGTGTTTTGGGATGCAGGCTATCATATCCGGAAGATAAACCAAGCCTATTTCGCTTTTTATGGTTCTTATAGCGATACCCCAGGTGGCGCTGCGGGTGAAGACCCGATTGGTTTAGCGGTTCGAGGATTGCGCTACAGTTTCAAGCGATTAAAACCATTCATTGATACAATTCAAGGCGTGCGAAGTTTCTCTGACCTGATAGACCGCGCTATAGACTTTGGAATAATAGAAAAGAATTGAGATTGTCATGACTAAAAGCTCCCTTATCTTTGGTGAACCCCGACAAAGCCCACTCCTTATCGTTATTTCTGGTCCCAGTGGCATTGGAAAAGATGCGGTTGTTGGGCTTTTGCAAAAGGAAACCCCGGATACGCATTTTGTGATTACGATGACCTCACGCGCACCACGTAAAGATGAAACGCATGGCAAGGACTACTTTTTTGTTAGCCGTGAAGAATTCGAAGCGCATATTGCTGCCGATGAATTGCTGGAATATGCCAAAGTCTATTCGGATTACAAGGGCATTCCTAAAGCCCAGGTCCGGGAAGCTTTTGCCAGTGGCAAAGATGTGATTATGCGCTTGGATGTGCAAGGCGCAATGACCATCCGCAAACTTTGCCCCGACGCCGTGCTCATTTTTTTGACAGCGGCGAGTAAGGATGAGTGGATGAAACGCCTCATAGATCGGCGTAGTGAAACACCGGATGAATTGGCTTTGCGCATTGAAACCGCTGAGAAAGAATATGCGCTGATTGAAGAGTTTGACTATTTGGTGGTTAATTCTCATATGCATCTGGACCAAACCATCCTGGATATCCAGGGGATTATCCGCACTGAACATATGCGCACCAAACCCAGAAAAGTAGAGTTGTAATGCAAAATGATCCAAATCTAACGCCCCGACCGGATGAGACTAACCAAAACCAGGCTCCCACAGAACATCCGGGACAACCTCAGGTGTTGGTTAGGGGGTTGTCGCATAAACCTATCGTGACTTATGTTGTTTTGGGTTTTACGATTTTGGTTTTTATTCTCCAAAACTTGTCGACGATGCAGTTCAAGGTTGACTATTTGCTCAACATCTTAGCCAAGATTAATCCCGCTATCATTGCTGGTGAATTTTGGCGACTGGTCACGCCGGTGTTTGTGCATGCCGGCATCATTCACGTCGGGTTCAACATGTATGCCCTATGGATTTTGGGGCGCCAAATTGAGACCTTGTTCGGCCACGAACGGTTTATCTTGGTTTATTTCCTTGGTGCCTTTGGTGGCAACACGCTTTCTTTCGCGCTTTCTAAAAACCCATCGGTAGGTGCATCCACTGCGATTTTTGCACTGATTGGTGCACAAGCGGTGTTTATCATTAAAAACCGCAAGTTCTTCGGGCAAAACGCACGCCAAATGTTGTCACAAATTGGGTATATTCTGGTGTTGAACTTTATCATTTCAGTGGTTCCTGGGTCGGCTATTGACCTATGGGGGCACTTGGGTGGCTTCTTAGCCGGCACTGTCTTCTCGGTTTTAGGCGCGCCATTGTTGAAGTTTTCCAATGAACAAGGCAAAGTCATGTTGGTGGATGACAGTCATCGCAGTGATCGCTATGTCGCCTTCCTGATGGTGTTTGTGGCTTTCGCATTGATTGTGTTTATGGTTATTCGCAGGTCGGCTGCTGTATGAATCACAATTTTGAGAAATTAATTTCGGTGGACGAGAAAATATCGTCGCGGCTGGCTTTGGAAAACCCACCCAAAGCTTTAGAGGTTTTCTTAAAGGTCATCAGCCATAGCTGTGATTCATGGTATTGGATGCTGGGCTTGGTGCTATTGTGGGGTCTTTCTGGGCAGACTGGTAAAACGATAGCAGTCACCACTGCGTTTGTGACCGGCACCTTAGCTTTTGTGGTTTTGGCAATCAAGTTTCTGTTTCGCCGAAAGCGACCCGAAGGTGAATGGGGGCAGGTTTATCGGGTGAATGACCCACATTCATTCCCGTCAGGCCACGCCGCACGTGCGGGCGCCATTGCCATGTTGGCAGTGCATTTTCTGGACTGGTGGGCGGTCATTTTGGTTGTGATATGGGCACTTTTGGTAACGTATTCGCGCGTTGCGTTGAAAGTGCATTATTTCTCGGATGTTATTGTTGGGTTTACCTTTGGCTTTTTCTATGCATTGGGTGCCATACAGCTTTTTCAGCAGTTAGCGCTGCTCTTTCCCGGCGTGGCGAGAATTCTGTTTAATGGTTTTTGAAAAAAATAAGGGCCTGCAGTTGCAAGCCCTCAGTCTATAACAAACCATTAAGTCTTTGGTTAGGCTAAAACCAAACCACTCAAGCAGTTGAGTTTGATGTCCTCGATGCCATTTTCCCCAACCACGAAAGCATGATCGGTCAGTTGACTTTTTAGTTTGGTTCCCATTGCAAAGAATTCATTCGCTGGGATGGTGATGGTGCGTGGGGTGTCGTTAGCGTTGAGTACCACCAATAGGGTTTGGTCTTCGTTTTTGCGGAGGTAGGCAATAACACCATCATGCGCGTAGATTACTTTGTATGCGCCGGTGCGTAAGGCAGGGTTAGTGTTGCGCAAAGCGATGAGTGCCTTGAGTTTATCGCGCAAGTCGGTATTCCAGGCGGCTTCATCCCAGGGGAAAGTTTTGCGACATTCTGGGTCACGTCCACCAGTCAAGCCAATTTCATCCCCATAGTAAATACAGGGCGCACCGGGGTAGGTGAGCACAAAGAAGTAGGCTAAATGCAAGCGTTTGACATTGCCCTGCACCAGGCTGAGGAAGCGCGGCATATCATGGCTGTCAAGCAGGTTGAGCTGGGCAAGGGCGAATTCATGGGGATAGATGGTCAACAACTCTTCGGTACGCTTAACAAAAGCTTCCGCCGAAGATTGATGTGTTTCACCCAGTCCCATCATGCCTTTGGCCAACTCAGTGTCAATTTGTTTGCCACCGAAGAAAGCCAGTGCAGCTTGGGTGAGTTGGTAGTTCATAACAGCGTCGAATTGATCGCCTGACAGCCAGCGTTGGCCCTCACATGGAATTTCGCCGACAATGTAGGCGTCTGGGTTGGCTGCTTTACAAACGTCGCGGAACTCACGCCAAAACACGTCATCATCAATTTCAAAAGGCACATCCAAGCGCCAGCCATCCGCTCCTAGCTCGATCCAATGACGCGCGATATCCAAAATGTATTGGCGCACTTGGGGGTTGTCAGTGTTGAGCTTGGGCAAAGCCGGCAAATCCCACCAACACGCATAGTTGGGTTTACCCTGGTAGGCGTTGAGCGGGTAGCCTTTGATGTGGAACCAATCGACATAGGGAGAGTCCTTGCCGGTTTCTAAAATGTGATTGAACTGGAAGAAACCGCGGCTGGCATGATTGAAGACACCATCCAAAATGACTTTGATGCCACGCTTGTGGGCTTCGTCAATCAGCACTTTAAAGGCTTCATTGCCGCCAAGTAATGGGTCGACCTGATAGTAATCATGCGTGTGATAGCGATGGTTGCAAGCCGATTGGAAGATGGGGTTGAAGTAAATGGCATTGATGCCCAGGTCTTGCAAATAATCCAATTTTTCCACGACGCCTAATAGGTCGCCACCCTTGAAGCCATGCACGGTGGGTGGGGTATCCCAGGCTTCGAAGTTGCTGGGCTTTTCCACTTGCACGCTCCAAGCGAAGCGGTCCGGAAAAATTTGGTAAAAGACAGCGTTCTTTACCCAATCTGGGGTTTTGTTTAAATGGTTCATGTAATCACCTCAAAATAGCTATAAAAAGCAGTTTACACGTCAACTATATTATCATAATCGGCGTTGAATGGTTAATTTTGCGTCAAACCATGCTAATGATATTTTTGTTTGTATGCGTATGATGAGCCGTGAAAA